>CAZZXJ010000310.1:0-7628 GCA_964657905.1 uncultured Stigonema sp. | reverse complement strand
TAATTTTTAATTCCGCCTTCGCCCTTGGAGTTGCCTTGTGGTGTGTTTCCATCAAGAGTGTGAACATAGCCTGTAATGGCATCCTACTCTGGGTTACAGCCTATGTTTACAAACATTGATGCGAAAAAGCAAGGCTCAAGCATCGCCTGAATCTCAACCTACACTTAAAGACCAGTTTGGTCTGTTAAGCAAATTATCAGGGCGAACGAGGGGACTTGAACCCCCGAGTGGTGGAATCACAATCCACTGCCTTAACCACTTGGCTACGCTCGCCATTGTATTATTTACTATAACATATCTCTGGTGAATTTGTCCAGAAATTTGTTTGCAGGAACGGACTTAGTTAATCTGGAGTCTAAGGTCTACAGCGAATAACAGTCGAAAACAATGAAATTATTAACCATTATGACATATGTGGGAGTAGTGGGACTAGCGGTCTTGGGGGTGGCAATGGTGAAGACAAATCCTGGTGAGGCTGAATATGAACAGTATGCAGTGCAACAACTGACAGGATACTTAAAAAAGAATGTCTGTAAGAAAACCCCAAGTCTATTAGAAAATTTAATCAAGTTCAATTGCGAGAAGATGGTAGATTCGGCAAACCCGCAAATGCGGGAAATCATCGCAGGTAGTACCCAAAGGCAAAATTTTATTATTTTTAGTATTTACCGTACAGATTTAAAACTAAATTCCTGGATACCTTCATACAAATTAGAGACTGTGGGAGCATTTGACAACTTCTATACTTATAGCACTGAAAAGCAATAACAGTAGGAGCAGTTCATTAGGAGATTAAGCAGGTACGCAACTTCCCTCTTGAGCAGAAGTCGCAGCAGGGGCGATTATTTGCTACCTCATATACAACAATACTTCTCCTATCTAGAGATGCAATTTTACTTTGTTATTAAGCTTTCACCAAAAATAATAACTTTCGATAGAGAACCTCAAAAAGGAAGTCTTTCTCAAGGTGCTGGTTGAGATTCGCTGTTATGTTGAACAATGTTAAGTGAGTGTAGAAAGTCGCCAGCTTTTGAGGGTAGGCAATTCAAAAAACTTACTCTTAAGAAGTTGGAACGGTCCAGGAAGAGAGAGGGAGTATCTGATGTTTTTTCACAAAAAAGAACCAATTCATACCGTTAATGTCAAGGAAGCAAATCCCCGTTTTGGCCAACTGCTTTTAGAGCAGTTTGGTGGTGCAACAGGTGAACTAACAGCAGCTTTGCAGTACTGGACACAGTCATTCCACTGCGAAAATCCTGGTATCCGGGATATGTTACAAGACATTGCCATAGAAGAGTTTGGTCACCTAGAAATGGTGGGCAAAATGATTGAAGCTCACACCAAAAATGTTGACCAAACCGAAGCTTACAAGAGCACTTTGTTTGCTGTGCGGGGTGTGGGACCACACTTGCTAGATAGTCAAGGTAATACCTGGACCGCAAGCTATGTCAATGAAGGTGGCGATGTGGTACGTGATTTGCGGGCTGATATTGCTGCTGAAGCAGGCGCACGTCAAACCTATGAGGAGTTGATTAAGCTAGCGACTGATGAAGGTAGTAAACAGACGCTCGTTCATCTACTGACACGGGAAATTTCCCATACCCAGATGTTCATGAAGGCGCTGGATTCCTTGGGTAAATTAACTGACCCGTTTTTTGGGAATATCCAACCTGATAGCACTGTTGATATCTACTACAACTTGTCTAGCAACGGTAAAGAAGATCACCGTGGTCCTTGGAACTCGGAACCCGCTTTCCGTTACGTTGCTGACCCTTCTCAGGAAGTAAAATCTTAATTCAGTTTCTCACAAACAAAGCCGAGTGGTGAGTAGTTAGTAGTTAGTCGTTAGTGGTTAGTGGTAGTTATTGTGAAAGAATAACAAACAACTAACACCCAACAACTAACTACTAACAATTTATATTTATATTTAGAAGTGAAACTTTTGAGTTACACCCTTGTTTATGGTATCTGCCTATCTGCTAGTATCTCATGGTAGTCGGGATCCGCGTCCGGCAATTGCTATGGAGCAATTAGCAGAACTGGTATGTAAAAAGGTGCAGAGCAACTTAGTTGAAGGTAACTACCAAGAAAATATTGTAACTAGGGGTGTGGCTTCACCAAGGTGCGAAACGCTGGTAGGAACAGCATACTTGGAACTCAATCCTGAGCCGTTGCACGAGCAGATGAGAAAATTTGCCTTACTTACTATTGCTCAGGGATACGATCGCCTAAAAATCTTACCCCTATTTCTTCTTCCTGGGGTACATGTCATGGAAGATATTCCAGCCCAAGTGGTACAAGCCGGGCAGGCTGTAGGTCAAGATATCATCATAGACCTACAGCCATACTTAGGTAGTCACCCCGGTTTAGGACGCTTGCTCTGGAAGCAGTTGGCTACGACAAAAGCCACAGCGAGGATTCTTTTAGCTCATGGTAGCCGACGCCCTGAATCGCGGAGTTCTGTAGAAGCATTGGCGGCGACTTTAGGAGCAGTGGCGGCTTATTGGGCTGTACCTCCTAGTTTAGAATCGCAGGTACGGTCGTTGGTCAATGCTGGGTATGGGAAAATTGCCATTGTGCCATACTTTCTGTTTGCGGGTGGAATAACCGATGCGATCGCTCTTAAGCAAGAGGAGCTAAAATTACAGTTCCCTGAGGTGAGTTTTCAACTCGCTGATCCTTTGGGAGCGAGTGCAGAATTAGCCGATCTGATTTGGGATTTGATAGAAAAATGAACCGCGAAGACACGAAGGAAGCGTTCGCGCAGCGGCGACCACAGGAGAAGGAAGAGGAAAAGACGTGTTTGGGAAAGGTCTACCTCGTGGGTGCGGGACCTGGAGATCCGGGGTTGATGACTCTTAAGGGTAAGGCATTGTTGGAGTGTGCTGATGTCGTTATTTATGATGCTTTGGTGAGTCCTGCCATTGTGGCGATGATTAATCCTCAAGCAGAGAAAATTGACGCAGGCAAGCGCCGGGGTCGTCATTCAATCATGCAGGAAGAAACTACGCAGTTGCTCATTGAGATGGCGCAGGAGCATGCAATAGTGGTGCGGCTGAAGGGAGGCGATCCGTTTATATTTGGTCGTGGCGGCGAGGAGATGCAAGAATTGGTACAAGCCGGGGTATTAGTGGAAGTTGTGCCCGGTATCACATCAGGAATTGCCGCCCCAGCGTATGCAGGTATTCCCTTAACACATCGATTGTACAGTTCCTCAGTAACTTTTGTGACGGGACACGAGGCATCGGGTAAGTATAGACCGGCAGTAAATTGGCAGGCGATCGCCCACGGTTCAGAAACCATTGTGATTTACATGGGAATTCACAACTTACCCTATATTGTAGAACAGTTAACAACATCTGGGTTGAGTTTAGAAACGCCGATAGCATTAGTACGTTGGGGAACGCGACCCGATCAGCAAGAATTGATTGGCGAGTTAGGGACGATTGTAGAGCAAGTTGAGGCAACTGGGTTTGGAGCGCCAGCAATTGTTGTCATTGGTGCAGTGGTGAGCCTGCACACAGTTTTATCTGGTTGTCGTCCGGTTTGATATAGCTCACGCAAAGACGAGGCAGGCAGATCGCCGGAAGCCGGCGCTCTGAACTGCCGTGCAAAGGCGCTAAGTAATTCCTTTGCGTTCTTGGCGTCTTGGCGGTTTGTTAAACAGAATAGACTGTAAACGGCACTGACAACGTAAAGGTAGTTCCCAGTCCCGGTACTGTATCAACTTTGATATCTCCCTGGATAAATTTTAGCTTGTTGTGAACCACATCCATGCCCACATCGCGGGATAATGCCCTCACTTGCTCAGATGTACTAAACCCAGGCTCAAAAATCAGCGATAGTAGTTCTTTATCTGTAGCTTGCGCCAAGAGAGTTGGCTCCAACCCCAGCACCAGCCCACGAGCGCGAATTTTTTCAACAGAAATGCCGCGACCATCATCTCTGAGGGTAATGAGCGTGCGATTTCTATGATGAGCAGCTTTAATTTCAATCAATCCTTGTTCTGGTTTACCGTAGGTGCGGCGAGTAGCAGGATCTTCAATGCCGTGCTTGAAGACATTTCGCAACAGGTAGATCAAAGGCTCATTCAAAGCCTCCAAAATGCTGCGCTCAATCAGAATATTAGCGCCCTCAATTTTCAACTGCACATTTTTGCCGTACTCCATACTCATGTCGCCCAAGGCTTTGTTAAAACGCTCGACGAGATCGGATAGTGGGCGCATGTGTACTTGAGTGAAGGAATTTTGCAGTTGCTGAGCTGTTTTGTTTAGTAAGCAGTTAACTTGATCTGTATCTGACAAGCTGAGTTGAATATTAGTTGTAATTTCTTGAATCTTAACAATGTTTTCGAGCAATGTCTGGGACAAGATGTGTAGTTCGTTACAGCAGTCTATTTCTAAAGAATCGCATCTACTGCTAACACCTTTTTTTTGGTCGCTCTTGTCTAATTGCCAGTCATTTTTTATCTGGTATTGTGTTAATTTCTCGTAGGCAAGATGTAGTTCATGATTTTCTCGCTCAATATGTTTAACACGGTTACTCAAATGACGAATAAGTTTGTGTAATCTTTCTATTTGTATCTTGACGCTACGAGGCTGAACAGTAAATTCCCCGCATAAATCATTAACTTGCTCAATTTGTTTGATAGAAACTTGCTGTTCTACAACTTTGTGATGTTTTCCTGGAAATTCTCCCTCAGCCGGGTTGCCAAAACGGTCATGTAGTTCTTCAAAAACTGGATAGCAAAAAGTTGCCAACCACTGCTCGTCTACAGTATGACCTTCTGAGTACAAATTTACTATTTGACGCAGCCAATCTACTCCACATAGTAGTAAACTGTGTAAATCAGTGTTAAGTTCTAAAGAGTTTTTCCGGGTTTTCAAGACGGTAAATATGTCTTCTAGACGGTGAGCCAAATCACTTAAAATCCGAAATTCCATGATGCTGGCGCCGTCTTTTATACAATGAGCGACTCTTAGTGCAACATTGATTTTTTGCAGAGTAATCTGACTGTTACTTTTGACTTCCAACAATACAGCTTCTAGGATATTTAGATAGTCAGTCGCTTCCTCCAGAAACTGGATCTGGATTTCTAGTTTCTTGTCATTAGTCATTAGTCGTTAGTTATAAGTGATTGGTCATTAGCACTCTTACAAGTGACCAACTTAACTAACTTTGAGACTAGCGAAGCTTGCGGATAATTTCTGCTATATATCTACTATTTTTGATTTTTTTTTACGACTGCTTAATCATCATCTACCAGGAAAATTACTGAGGTGTTCGTAGTAATCATTCTGATACTAAAACAAGTAATACTTAACCCTTATTGAAAAATTAATTCATGTGTTTAAAGAGAACTTTTAGCAAATCAGCTTGTGTACAAGGCTTGGTCAAATACCCTGATGCTCCAACAATTTTTGTCTTGATTCTATCTAGAAAACCTGTTCTTCCTGTAACCATAATTACAGGTGTGTTCTGAAAATATGCATGTTTACGTAGTAAAGAACATAATTCATGTCCATTTAAATTTGGCATCTCAGTGTCTAATAAAATTAGATCTGGTTGAACACGAAGAATTTGCATTAAAGCTTTCACTGGATTGGTAATACCGACAAAAGAAAAAATCTGCTCGTCTAAATAACTTTTGATGGTATTTAATACTACTGGACTGTCATCAACACAAAAAACTTTGTAAAGTTTTTTATTGACATTTTTTTGGGATTGCTGACGACTATTACCAATAGTGTTAACACTAGGAAGCGAAACACCGTTTTGTCTCGCAAATTGTTTCTCAGTTTTTGTTTGAGATTGTTGTATTTGTTGATTGAGACTATGAAAATGCTGCTGTTGCTCAACTTGTGACTGGAGATTTCCAGGATTTCGCGATCGCTTTTGAGAATGTTCTACTAGTAAGGGCAGATCCAAATAACAGAATTTTGGCATATCATCCAGAAAACTTTTAGGAATAAATTCATAACTTCCCTCTTTTAATCTCAGAAATGATTCCATAACTTCTAATGTCAATTGCTCTATCAGTATTCCTGCTTGAGCGGGAGTAATATACTTCTGATTAACTAACCAACAAATAGCGAGATAATCTGGATTCGGTATTGCCTGATGCTCAATAGAAGTTTCAAATATCACCCGCAACTGTTTATAGATTCCAGGATGCAGAGTCGGAATTTGTTGACTCAACCGCTGTAAATTTCTGCAAATTATATCAAACATTTTCTCTGCATAGCAAGCATAAATCAGCTTACCTTCCTCAAAATAGAATAACCAAGAAGTTGAGGCGCTAAAAACTTGTAAACAACCATTAGTGGGCTGACTAGTTATTTTTGTTAAGAGAGATAGTGGTTGTAGAGTTTGAAAAAACCTGTATCTACCAATAGGAAGTGTCTTCATAAGAATGGTTTGGAAGTGAAATAAATATTTGTAACTGAAAGATGGTGAATAAGTAGGTGAACAAAATTAAACGTAGCAATGCCCACCCTACCCTTACCTTCTTGATCAAATCATCGGAACAACAGGAATAGCAAACTCCTACCAGTGGTGACTGAGGTAAGGATTCACACAGTAATTGCATGTAATGAGATGCAAAGGTGACTGGCGTTATAGAAGGCGTTCTCTTCATAAGTACTGGAAACGCGCTTCTGAATTACGTTGTGGTGGATAGTCACACTCTTGAATTCTGAGTGTCAAATTTAAGGATTTGCAGCGTACCTCAAGAAGTCTAGAACATACCTAAAAAATAAAAAGTTTTGGGTCAACATTAGATGGTAACTAACTAATTAATAACATTAGATTGCTGTGATTTCCGGAAACAATTTAAAAGATGTATGAAACCTAATGTCTGCCAGTCAAGAAAGCATGATAAATTACTATTCTTACATCAGCCAATTTTCTCCTTTCTAATTTTATTTTGTATAGTGACAATCACAAATACATAAGTCAGTCTGCGAAAATAATACTACCTATGTATAAAATAGATGATCAAGGCTTGTAGTTGCGCTTCAGCGCACTCTTTGCGCAACTACGAACCAATAATGATTTATTTGTGCCGACTTACTTTATGAGTAAAAAATGCTGCTTAGCTAGTTGTATAGAAGCAGAGAATTAAGTTATCCATGATGCTTTTTAAATCCAAAATGGTGTCAATTACAAATGCGATCAGTTTGAGAATTTTAGGTAACAATGATACCTTCAGATTCAAGTGAGGAGGCTGTATATCTTATACCGTTTTTATTTTTGCTACAGATGATTCCCCATTGCCTCCCTCATTAATAAGTGTTGGGGAATCTGCTACGTTGCGGCGAAAAATTGCATTGGTATGACTTCCTTCCCAATGTCATATTACCCCTTTAAGCAAATGTCGTGATGAGGGGCAACTCCCCACTACCCCCAATCCCCTCACTGCATGACTGATATGTATTTTTCCGAAGATAAAACTTACTTTAAATGAGCAATTCCTGCAATACAAATATGCCAGAATAAAAAGAAAATAATGCAACTTAATGACGGACACACTGTTGCTACTATCATGCAGATATGGGGTTGAGTGCAGAAGAATGTATTTTGATCTATGGTGGCATATCAGCATCCGTCAGACCACGAATGCCAAAATG
>CAZZXJ010000309.1:0-7638 GCA_964657905.1 uncultured Stigonema sp. | reverse complement strand
CGTCAGTTGCTCTACTTGGGGAGACCCCAAGACCGCACTGACGATAGCGCGCTGCCTCACCAGTCGCACAGAATACCCAACTGAATTCTGGCGAAGTAGCGCATGTATTCTTGCGGATCAAAACCTTAGAAAAAGTTGCAAAAATCCGAGAGGATTTGAGTGGACGATTTTAGAGGCAAGTGCTATGTTAAATATAGTGAGGATTTGTAGAGCAGAGGATTTACAAACTTCAAGTGAGGTAATAACTAATTTTTTAGGCGTTAAAGGCTGACTTCCATGATTTGGGATTCATTTGATGGTAAGTTTCTTGTCCTGATGTGGACGGCTTTATCTAGTCTCAAAAATATTTATAGCTCCTAGTTGAAAGTGCGAGCAAAAATACATGGGCAAAAATGTTTACAATAGGTCTTTCTAAGTGAATATGCTTCCCATCCTACCTAATATATAACCAGAGGAAGAGGCAGATACTTATAAGTTGCTATAAAGAAGCGTAAGTAATAGGCAGAGGTGAAAAGGTATAAAGTTTTTTTAATAATGCCCCATGCTCCTTATCAATCACTTTTATTTATCAACATGAAAAGAAAAAGTATTTGCTTTGAGCGGCAAGAGTTTCTAAAGTAAAATTAAACTGCCAGCACGAAGTTGAGTTTTGCTAAGCAAAAGCTCATTGTTTATTCACGGACATACACTCACTTATCTTGCATATTTAGGTGTGAACTTAAAATATTACGCCTGTGGAACTATCTAATAAATTTGAATACGCACTTCTAGCCCTGTTAGAGCTAGCAAGTTGCTACAATAGCGGCGAATCCTTGCAAATCAGACAGATAGCAGCGCTCCAAGATATACCCAATCGCTATCTGGAGCAATTACTGGCGACTTTGAGGCGTGGAGGTCTGATTAAGAGCATACGCGGAGCTAAAGGTGGCTATGTTCTTGCACGAGACCCCCGAAAGATGACTATTCTCGATGCTTTCAACTGTATTGAAGGGGCGGACGCTGTTATGCCTGCTGAGGATGCACCTCCCCAAACAGTAGAAAGTGACGTAATATATGAAGTCTGGCAGGAGGCGCGTCAAGCAGCTAACTCCGTTTTGCAAAAATACACACTCCAAGACCTTTGTGATCGGCGAGCAACCCGACGACACATAGAACTTATGTACTATATTTAGAATTAAAATTACAACAGGTAAATCCGAGCGTATGCCGTAGTTGGTCGAAGACGAAACGGCAAAGCAGCGTGACGCTGTCTTTGCTGCCCTACTCCCTGCGCTTGGCTTCTTATTGCAGTGCGATCGCTGTTTCCTTGATTCACTCTCACCTCATATGAGATGGTCAACTTTGGGGAATTTTGCAGCCCTGTGTATTTGGTAGTCAGCAAGTCTGGTCAAACTTTGATCACGCTGTTGTCACTCAACTCGAAGGCAAAATAGCACCTATAACAGTTGCTTACATCAAAGCATTTGACATTACAATTCGTAATTACCCAAAGGTAACGTATTTTCGTCATTGCAGGTAACGCCAAGAATGCCTTATTTGACTTGATGGATGCAGTATGAGTAATACGTAGTGTTTATTCATTTGTATAACTCTCAGTATATCCTGTAGGTACACACTATGGAGGTAGTAGGAATGGAATCTTCTAGTTATGAACAAGTTGAGGAATTAGCAAATTCTTCTGAAGAAATCCTCTTTTATTACTTGAAACTTAGGAGCCGCTCAAATGAACAAAAAATTAGGCAAAATACTTCTCGCTAATGATGCTTCAACTTTAAGTAATCTCGGATTTGAAAAATCTCCTGACGCGGCAATTTTTGCAAAAAATATTGCTAATTGGTTTACTGGTGGTCGTCCAGGCAAGTTTCATTCTTACTCTGACTCGGCTCTAGCCAAATCTGCTTTAGCACAGACAATGACTAAAGCTGGTCATACATGGACTGTTGGATATCATATCCCAGAAAAAATGGATGCGATTTTTATACATGAAACAGGTGTTGATTACGATATACTCACAGATTTGGTTAGAGCCGGAGGGAACGTTTACTTAGCTGCGGAGACAGAAGATCAAAACTATGCTCAAGGATATAATTATAACTGGTTTCTTTGGGAATTTGGTTTACAGTTTAACGAACGCTATAACGGGATTTCAGGAAATCAACCAATTAATAGCGAGCATCCGATTTTTGCTGGAGTTCAATCTCTCTATCAACGCAATGGCAGTTCGATTATAGATTTCCAACCTGACGAGCAGGCAAATCAAATTCTCGTCTCCAGTCCTGATGGCGAAGGGCTGTATGCAATACTCGATCTCTCAAATGCCACAACCCACGTCAGGATTTCGAGGATTTTTTCGGACGGAGGTGTTAAATCCACTTCTGCGGACGAATATATCGCTATTGTCAACGATGGGATGGTTGATATAGATATATCAGGCTGGAAAATTTACGCAGACAATCGCAATCAAGAATTCTCTTTTCCCACGGGGACAGTATTGAAAAAAGGAGCCGAGTGTCGAGTTTATACTAACGAGGTGCATCCAGAGTCAGGCGGCTTCTCTTTCGGTAGCAAACGCTCTGTTTGGCATAACTCTTCAGATGAGGGACGGCTGTATGATGCTCAGGGAAATTTGATGTCTAGCTATGCTTATACTGAGCACAGTCAGAAGTTATCTAATCTGACAAAATCCCTTGGCTTAGACAATCTCATCCTAGAGGCAGATCCAGAAGCGATTAAGGCACAAAAAGCTTTAGGCGGTCAGGTAACTTTTGAGGAAGCATTGAACAGAGCATACGATAGCTTTGAAGGTGACAACACAGAAGAAGGCTCGGCTGTAGACGCGATCGCTGCTAATGCTGCTGCTGTGGGTGTGCCATACGCCTATTTTAATGGCGATCATGTACCCTCGTCTTACCACTATATGCGAAAACCCACCACTAAAATTACCCTGTGTACGCAACAGACACCGATGCTCCCAACAAAAGGGGAAAGCATAGAAGCTAACTGGATATTTATGTTACAAATTCCTGAACTCAACACAGTACATTGGGCGATTATCGACCGATCAGACGAAAAAGAAGACTACAACTACGGTCGCAAATTGTCCTGATATAAAGGCATTCGCTTGCAGATGAACCTAATAAATCGCTCGATTTCGCTGTGGTTAGGCACTTACAAGAAAAAATACCCAACGCAAGTCCCGTGCCAAAATATCAAGTAGTTGAAGGGATTTATCTTCCCTCACGTTAATATCAACAATTCATCCGCAAGCTAATCATAATCTATACCACGTCTGCTGGTTAAAGGAGCAAGAAGAAAATAGTATCTTAGACTACAAAAAGTGAGCGCGATCGCCCTTGGAGGAAAAAGTTTTTGGTTTACTGAAATTACGAATTAGCAATTACGAATTGTATAGATCGGTTTTCCTCCCATCTTCTTCCCCCTATCTCACCTAAATTTTCGCCAGAATTTAAGTATGGTGATATTTGAAAAGGTAGAGTATGTTCCCATTTGATTTTTGGAATAACTCCTGTTATGGAGGAGAGCCGCTTTCTCGTAAAGCCCATTTACAGCGCAAGCTAAGATTCCTGAAGACTATGCGAGATGATTTAGACACTAAACTTGCAGGTCTGAATGCTGCTATTGGTACCATTGAGCAGCAGTTAACCCAGGAAGATGTGACTCAAGTCTAACAAGAGTACCCGACGACTAAAGTCGCGGCTACACCAACAAAGTCCGCTTAGGCGGACTTTTTTATGAAAGCTAGGGTTGACTTGTGGCTTTGTTTGACAAGTCTAAAACCTAGGTATAAGTATGAAAGAAACCGGGTTTACAGCAGTTTTCACATAAATGAACTACACCGTTTCTAAGGGCCCAAGGGCGCCGCGCCCTTAGGACTATGGTCTAATAAAGGTGAAAATTGGTGTAACCTTAAAAAATTGGTTTGTGCCTAATTCCTAAAGCCGCTATTTGAGGAACCGGGTTTCTGTAGCAACAAAGCTCCAATCTCTTTGCTTCTCCAATTAAACGAACCCAGTTTATGTGCTTCAAAAAAGACTTTCATCGCTACATTTTTAATTTATTTTTATTTTTTATTTTTTATTTGAGCCTAAACGCTCAGAGTGCATCTGAGGGCAGAATAGGGACGGTCATCCTATCAGGTGATGTCATTGATAAATTATAAACGCTAACTTAAAAATACCAGTGTTAATCAACTCTGGAGACTAAAACTATGAAAAAAACTATTCCGGCTAGTCTAGTAGCTTTAGCTACTACAATTGGATTCCTACTTAACAATCAGCCAGTTCAAGCTCACTCGCGTTTCTACCACAACTATCCCTTCTATGACGTATATCCAGAAAGGTACTGTTATCCTGTTCGTGGATGGCTGATTAAAGAAGACCCTGCTTATCACCCTCAAGCCTACTCTGACGGCTACCGCCAAGGAAGAAAGAGCTTTGAAAAAAGAGAGAAATACGAAACCCGTACAGCAGGTGGAGAATTCGCTCGTGGTTTTGAAGATGGTTATTACGGAAGGGAGTTTGCTGGTCAGAAACACATCGTTGCTGACAGGTATAGACCATACATTACATCAGACTGTGGTTGGTATTGATTTTTTCCTAAAATTCCTACCGATCAGCCTTAACAGCCAGCGTATTGACTTATGGGATAATAATTACGAATTACGAATGATGAATTATTTAGGAGGTATTTTTTGGCAACAATTAAGTGTAGAAATTTGACCTTTACCAATATCCAGGCGATTTTGTTTGATAAAAACGGGACTTTAGAAGATTCAGAAGCGTATTTGCGATCGCTTGGACAACGAGGTGCACGGCTGATAGATGCTCAAATTCCAGGAATTGGGGAACCGTTATTAATGGCGTTTGGCATCAATGGTGATAAGCTAGATCATGCGGGGTTAATTGCGGTAGCGAGTCGCCGCGAAACAGAAGTAGCCGCTGCTGCATATATTGCTGAAACTGGACGAGGGTGGTTTGAGTCCTTGGCGATCGCGCGTCTGGCTTTAGAGGACGCTGAAAAATACATTGGCAAGGTTCCTTCACCCCTATTCGTCGGTAGCGAGTCAGTTCTAAAGAACCTATCACAAGCCGGGCTGAAACTCGGTATTCTTTCCGCAGCGACAACAAAAGAGGTGGATTCTTTTGTAAAAAGTCATGAGTTAAGTGATTATATACATCTATCCATGGGAGTGGATGAAGGTCCAAGTAAACCAGATCCAGTTTTATTTTTGCAGGCTTGCAAGTCTTTGGGAGTAGAACCAGACGCCACAGTGATGGTAGGAGATTCTGTAGGTGACATGAAAATGGCGCGTAATGCCAAAGCAGCAGGTTGCATTGGTATCACCTGGATAGGTAAGTCGGAGAATGTCAAAGGTGCAGATGTTGTGATTAATCAACTTGATGAAATTCAAGTTGTAAAATCATGAACCAATGGGATGCACTAATTTATGAAGAACAAGAGAAATTTCCCCCAATAGCCCCAGATTTTGTTTTAGAGTTAATGTCATCCCATCAAGTTGAAATATAGTGCTAGAGTCTCCTGCTACCTTATTAGGAGAAGATGTATTACCTAGATTTGTCTTAAATTTGCAAATAGTTTAATCTTGTTGATACCAACACCCCCAAACCAGGCCAATACTGCAAGGGCTGAGATAATTACCCTGAACGCGAAACCTTGTAGAGACGCGATAACCCTTGTCTCTACAACCAGAATTCCCATCAAAAAAACCTTAACCGAGTAGTATTGCAAACCAGGCGGCACGGGAAAGTTCGGTTCGTTTGATGCTCCTTCGGTGGAAAATGGAAGTGTAGCGTTTAGATCTGGAGCAATTTTCAGGTAATCAGACCACAATCGTAGGGGCTTTCGGTGCCGTATCCTACGGGAACGCCCTTACAAACGGTGTGGTTCATTTAGGTGAAAATTGTTGTAAATTTACCACATTGTAAGGGCGGGGAAACCCCGCCCCTACAGTTATATTGTGGTCTACCCGATCATGGTGCTGTATAATTCGTAATTAATACCCCTATTTACGCAATATGTAGTATAAACTCGGTTTCGACCTGAGTATCTTTAGTAGAAACCGGGTTTGTTGGCGTAAGTCCTAAGAATCAGGCGAAGAGAATTTTTCAGAGATAGTCGATTAACAGTGCACCTTCAGGAATAAAGCGGGAAGTATAATTAGACTTTTTGCCCAACCCTTTCAAGGAAGCGATAGCAATTGGAGATGTGAGCGGTTTTAATTCTTGCACTTCCCAAAATACTGCCCAAGTCGGCTTGTCAGTCGCAGTAGATGGTGGACGAAACTTACCTTTACCTGGATATCTGCCATTTCGAGAAGGTAGATGACCAATGTATAAACCATGCCAAGATACCTTTGAGTTTAAGGGTTGATCTCCTGCTGGGTTAGAAGCGTAAATAAACACTTCTACGGCTTTACCACTCCGTAACTCATCAATTTTGCGAAACAACTCGAAATCCATACTACCGAAAGCAACTTTGGCTGTTTCATCGCTTGATTCATCTGCTAGCTTGGCTATTGTCTCAACCCCAGAAACTAAATGAATTTCCGGAACAGCTACAAGAATCGCAAAGGCTTGTGTTTTATCCATGTCTTAATCTTTTAATGCTTGTGTATCAATATGTAGACGTTTAAACCGATCATGCCAACTTTTGCGGAATCAAGTAAGTAACTGCTCAAAAGTCTGGGCGTTGGATTAGCACATCTAGCTCTAATTGCTGCGATCTCTGGCTGAATTTCCGCTCTCATTTTCCTCGACTCTAGCTTTCAGATTCTTGACATTACGCTCAAACTGCTCTTTTTTTTACGGGATCGAATAGTTCTAATTGCTTGAATTCCGCTTCTTTCAGTTCTTTTACCATACTAAGCGGCAATTTAGGGAAAATTGCCGTTATGTCTGTCACTTCTTTCTCAGGGCAGTTAAAAAAGTGGAGGATGTATATTCCGGTATTTTTAAGAGTGGTTACTAACTTTTCTAAAAATGCCTAAGAATTTTGACTACTTAATAGTTCCAGTGAGCTTGTTTACAGTTGGCTTGAGTGCTTTGGTAGCTAGCGCTCAAGTACAGGAGTATAAACCGATTCCTTTGCTGCAATTTGGCAAGGAACTCAAGGATACGCTTTCCAATAAAGATATTCCCACAGGACAAGGAGGATTTGCCCGAGATTACGTTGTGAGTTTAACAGCAGGTGACCAAGTGGTGATTGAACTGAAATCTGATAGTTTTGACACCATTGTCACTCTACTAGCTGCCAACGGCTCTATGGTAGGAGAAAACGACGATGGTCCAGACGGAACTACCAACTCCCTCCTATTTGCCCGGATTGTCAAATCTGGTAAATACATTGTTAGGGCACACGGCTTTGGTGATGAAGGAGTGGGTGGTCCGTTTACCCTAAAAGTCACACGCCTGCGTCCAGATCGATAAAACACTTGACTAAGGTAACTATAGCAATCCTATTTGATTTCCGAACAAGGAGGACAAGGAGGACAAGGGAAAGGTGTTCGTATCTCCTCCACGGATTGCTATACAACAAAGGCTTAACTCAGATCTTGCACCAACCCCTGGCGAATAGAATTCGCGCGCCAGTCGCCTACGG
>CAZZXJ010000308.1:0-7652 GCA_964657905.1 uncultured Stigonema sp. | reverse complement strand
GTTTGAAATGGTTGCTTTATTTACACCGCACGGCACTAGTACAGTGGGCGCGGAAATCAAGATACAATTCAAAATTGGCGAAAAGGTTACTTCATCAGCTTTTTTAATTTTTAATTTTTAATTCCAAGGGAGCGGTACTAGATACTTGTCGAATCAAAAAATATAATTATGATAGAGGAGAGTTTTATTATATGCTACAAAGAATTATTAGCAATCGTTACAAGATTGTTAAAGTTCTAGCAGAGGGTGGTTTTGGCAAGACTTTTCTGACAGAAGATACACATTTGCCATCTGGTAGGCACTGCGTAATTAAGCAGCTCAAACCTGTCACAAACAATCCTCAGATTTACAAGATGGTTCAAGACAGGTTTCAGCGCGAAGCTGCTATTTTGGAGGATCTGGGAAACACCAACAATCGGATTCCCAATCTATATGCCTATTTTTCAGAACAAGATCAGTTTTATTTGGTTCAAGAATATATTGAGGGCAAAACCCTTGCTGCTAAGGTACAAACTGAAGGTCTTTTGAGTGAGAGTGCTGTTAGGGAAATACTCAAGAGTCTGTTGTACGTTCTCAACTACGTGCATAGCAAACAAATTGTCCATCGGGATATTAAGCCAGACAATGTAATTCTGCGAGACTCGGATGGCGTACCAGTATTAATCGATTTTGGCGCAGTGCGAGAATCAATGGGCACAATTGCGAATTCTCAAGGTAATGCCATTAGCTCAATTGTCATTGGGACACCAGGATTCATGCCTGCAGAACAGGCAGCAGGGAGACCTCTTTATAGCAGCGACCTGTACAGCTTGGGACTAACGATGATTTATCTCCTGACTGGGAAAATGCCACAGGAGTTGCACGATCTCAAAACTGGAAACATGATCTGGCATCAATACGCAATGAATGTTAGTCCGAGTTTTAGGGCAATGCTTGATAAAGCGATCGCTTACAATCCAATTGAGCGCTACGCCACAGCCAAAGAAATGCTTGATGCTTTGCAGTCTCCTCCTGGTTATGTTAACCCTACAGTACCTTCTCCTCACTACACACCTGCATCCCCAACCCCTGTAGGGAACTCCTCCCAACCGCCTACAATTATAGGGCAACGCGGCAATCCTCCCCAGTACATCTCGCCCGCAGTCACTCCCAGTCCACCGTTAAATTGGGTAGGAGGAGGCGGTACATTTAATACCTCCATCTCAGTGCCACAGGAAATTCAAGGGTGGAACTGGGGAGCATTTATGCTGGCACCTTTATGGTGTTTAACAAATCAGGTTTGGATTGGGCTGATATCCTGGATACCTTACATTGGTCTACCGATGCAGTTCATCCTAGGTGCTAAAGGTAATGCTTGGGCTTGGAGAAGTCGCCAATGGCGGAGTCTTGAGGATTTTAAAGCCCATCAAAGAGCTTGGGCAAAAGCGGGTATAATCACTTACTCTTGCTTTGCGGCTTTATTCGTGCTACTGGCTTTTATTGGTGCAAATACTTCCAAAAATCCCAGACCGAATGAAACAACCCCGTCTAGTTCTAGCCAAGTCAGTCCTACTCCCACCGCATCTGATTCTCAAACACCAGAACCTTCAACAGGCAAATTTCCAGAAGTCGAAATTGGCATCCTGCAAACTTACACCTACAACACTGGTCTATTCTCAATCGATGTTCCCCAAGGATGGACTAGAGGAGACAAAATTACGTCAAACGAGGTAGTTACATACTGGCAAGACAAGGCTAATAATTCCCTTGCCTTGATTAAGGTAGATATCTTTGCCACAAATGGCAACCAAACACAGGAGCAGTTAACCGAGCGTTTGAAAGGATTTATTAACAACATTTATAGTTCAAAACCGGGCTTTAACATGCAGCCGCCCGTATTGCTAAGCAATGGTATAGCGAGGATTACTTGGAGCTATACAAAAAAAATTGATGGTGTTAGAGGCAACCTCTTTGGCAACACCTTCATCGCACAGCGCGGCGAAAAAATTTCTATTTTAACCGAGGTTGTACCCCAAGAGCAATTCTATAGCCTAGAGCAGGCGTTGACACAAATCAACAACAGCTATAAAATTTACCCTTCGGCTCCCTTGCGTTAACAGATGTATATGAAAATTTCTCTTCCCCACTCCCGTACAGGTGGGGTTACCCCTCCCCTACGCCACTGCCTATGTGAAGTCTCATAATCAAAATTAAGACTCAATTAATATAAATTTGCGAATATGAGCATTTTGGCGATTGAATCGGCGTGCTAAGACAGCATTGAGTAAAAGCCGCCAAGCATTCAAAGACAACACACCCGAACTTCCCATATCCAGAAACATCTTAATTTTTCTTTGCTTCAGTGCTACTAAAGTCCAATGCAATTTCAGGTAATTTTTAATATCTTCAAGGGCAGGGATATTTGAGCGGTGCTTTTCATCAATCAAGGCATAAATCTTCTCCTTGATCAAAATATTCGTATCCAACCGCTGTTGCAAAGAAAACTTTTGATTATATGCACCAAACCAGATAGTGCGGTATGCAAGGCATTGATTCAGGAAAATGGCATCGCCAAACCGGGCAATGCGAATCCAGGAATCAATATCATCGCAGTTGGCATTGAATTTGGAGTCCCAACCACCAGTTTGTAAGAAAGCGTCGCGGTCACAAGCTACCTGAACAGGGGTGCCTAATGGGAGAAGCTCTAGCAGCATACTGTAATGAATATCTGCTTGTGGGACATAAAAAGCCAACCCCGGACCTACTTGAGGTGTGCGACTGAGTTCGACTTCTCGCGCGTCAACCTGAGCACAAATGCAAGAGCAGATCACAGCGTCTTTTTGCAGTGCGATCGCCTTTGCCATCTCCTCCAGACAATTGGCAGCCAAATAGTCGTCATCATCCAAAAACTTAATCCAGTCTCCGCTTGCTTTAGAAACTCCAGCATTTACCGTTGCTGCATGACCTTGGTTCACCTCATTACGATGGTAAACAAGGCGCGATCCCACCGCAACAAGCGCGGCGGTTAAGCCTTTAACATAGTCTTCGGTTTCATCAGATGAGCAGTCATCAGCAACCACCACTTCACAGGCGATTGTCTGGTTCATGGCGGAGTTAATCGCTCGTTTCAGCAAGTTGATACGGTTGTAGGTCGTGATGACGACACTAAATTTCATAAATCCAACACTTATGGCTCAGTCTTAATGCTACACACTTTCCATATCAGTGCTGCAGTGCTGGGTAAATTATTATTCTAAAATGTCTAGACTATAAAGTAGTTATCCAATTATTATAATTGATTGTGAGTTTTTTGCAAACTATGAACGCTCAAGAGATCATCCGCTCCATTGAAGCGGAACAGCTAAAATCCAATCTGCCCGACATATATGTGGGCGACACAGTGAGAGTCGGAGTCAAAATTAAAGAGGGTGACAAATACCGCGTACAACCCTATGAGGGAGTGGTAATTGGCAAGCGCAATGGCGGTATCAATGAAACTATTACCGTCCGGCGTGTGTTTCAAGGCGTGGGCGTCGAGCGGGTGTTTCTCCTGCATTCTCCTCGAATTGACAGTATAAAAGTATTACGTCGTGGTAAGGTACGGCGTGCTAAGCTCTATTATCTGCGCGGTCGGGTAGGCAAGGCTACTCGAATTAAGCAACGCTTTGACCGCGCTTTGTAAGCCCAGAGCTAGGAGAAGGCTTAATACCGAAAGCGGCATCAGCCGCTAAATTTATTTCCTCAACTCAAATTATGTAAAATAGAAGCAAAATTGCGTTATACTAAAAAAAGTTCAACGTAATAGCTGAATCAAAGACAGCCTTTGCGCTCTTAGTTCAGTTGGTAGAACGCAGGTCTCCAAAACCTGATGTCGGGGGTTCAAGTCCTCCAGGGCGCGCTATGAGGAAAAAAACAGCCCGAAATAAATGCAAGATCTGCTAAAATAGCAGTAAGCATTAAATATTTCAGGTATAATTGTTGAGTGTACAGCTTGTTGCTTCAAGCAACTAGGTTTGAGCAACAGTTGTCATGAATAGAGAGAGAAATTAACATGTAATAGCTGTATCGGCAATTGGGGGAGATAAACGACCGTGGCCAAAAAAAACGAAGCAGAAATGCCAGAAACCAGCAATGGATTCAGCATTAGGAACTTTTATCAAGGAATTCGAGAAGAGTTCGACAAAGTGGTTTGGCCCAGTCGCAAACAGTTAGTGAGTGAATCAGCAGCTGTGTTGTTAATGGTGACGCTCTCGGGATCTTTAATATTTTTAGTCGATAGATTCTTTATTTGGGCAGCAGATAAGGTGTTCTGATGACTTATGCAACAGACGAGCAACGCAATTCTGAGCTGCAGTCGGAGGAAAACGCAATGGACACGGCGAATGCTTCGCAAGAAGCTCGCTGGTATGCAGTACAAGTAGCCTCTGGCTGTGAAAAGCGTGTCAAGACAAACTTAGAGCAGCGCATTCAAACATTTGATGTGGCTGATAAAATCGTTAGTGTCGAAATTCCACATACGCCAGCTGTGAAAATCCGTAAGGATGGCAGTCGCCAGCACACAGAAGAAAAGGTTTTCCCAGGCTATGTGCTAGTTAGGATGATGCTGGATGATGACACATGGCAGGTGGTGCGAAACACATCCCATGTGATTAATTTTGTGGGAGCAGAACAAAGACGAGGCAGTGGCAAAGGTCGTGGTCACGTCAAACCAGTGCCGCTTTCCCATTCAGAAGTAGAAAGAATCTTTAAACAGACTAGTGAACAAGAGCCAGTCGTGAAAATTGACATGGCTGCTGGTGATAAGATAATGGTGCTTTCTGGTCCATTTAAGGACTTTGAAGGTGAGGTGATTGAAGTCAATCCGGAACGGAGTAAGCTAAAAGCCTTGCTTTCGATCTTTGGGCGAGATACACCAGTAGAATTGGAATTTAATCAGGTTGAAAAACAGAGCTAATATAAATGGCGAAGAAAATTACGGCGGTCATTAAACTGGCCTTGAACGCTGGAAAAGCCAATCCAGCACCGCCAGTAGGACCTGCCTTGGGTCAGCATGGCGTTAACATTATGATGTTCTGCAAGGAATACAACGCCAAAACAGCAGATCAAGCTGGGACGGTGATTCCGGTGGAAATTTCGGTTTATGAAGACCGGAGTTTTACATTTATTCTCAAGACTCCACCAGCATCAGTGTTAATTACTAAGGCAGCGAAAATTGATAAAGGCTCTAACGAACCCAATAAAAAGAAGGTTGGGACGCTTACAAGAGCGCAATTAAGGGAAATTGCCCAAACTAAAATGCCCGACCTTAACGCCAATGATGTTGATGCGGCGATGAAAATTATCGAAGGCACCGCTAAAAACATGGGCGTAACAATCACTGATTAGTCATTAGTCATGCGTTATGAGTCATTAGTAAAAGACAAATGACAAATGAAACTCCTACAAATGACAAAATCGGGGGAGAGGCGAAGCTTCGTAATTAACCCCAGGAGAAAGAAATGGTGATAAAAGTATCGCGCCGACTGCAGGCGCTGCACTCCAAAGTTGAAGACAAAGACTATCAACCTCTAGATGCATTAGCCCTGCTGAAAGAGACGGCAACAGCAAAGTTTGTGGAAGCAGCTGAAGCGCATATCCGGTTAGGAATTGACCCTAAGTATACCGACCAACAGTTGCGGACAACGGTAGTACTTCCCAAAGGTACAGGACAAACCATCCGTGTAGCAGTAATTGCCAGAGGGGAAAAGGTAACAGAAGCATCCAATGCTGGTGCGGATATAGTTGGATCAGAAGAGCTAATTGACGAAATTCAAAAAGGTAGAATGGACTTTGACAAGCTGATCGCCACGCCTGATGTAATGCCACAGGTGGCGAAGCTTGGTAAGTTACTGGGTCCTCGTGGTTTGATGCCATCACCAAAGGGTGGAACAGTGACATTTGACCTAGCAGGGGCGATCGCAGAATTCAAAGCTGGTAAATTAGAATTCCGAGCAGATCGTACTGGTATTGTCCATGTTATGTTTGGTAAGACAATCTTCTCGCCTGAAGATTTACTCGTCAATTTGAAGGCTTTGCAAGAAACAATTGACCGTAACCGTCCTTCAGGAGCCAAAGGTCGCTACTGGCGCACCATGTACGTGTCTGCCACTATGGGACCATCAATTAAAGTTGATGTCAACGCCTTACGCGATTTGAAACAGAATGAAGCCGCATAATTAGTCATTAGTCATTAGTCATTGGTAAAAGGCAAAATACAAATGACAAAGGACAAATGACAAAATCCAAAATTAAATAAGCAACAGCCGGAGACAGCAGGTGCCATTGGCTTAATATCCTGCCGAGGTTTACGCCCAGTTTGCCTAAAATTCCACTCTTTCGTGGTGAAATTAGTATGCATTGGGAGTATTACTACTAAACCCTAGCTGTTTCGTCGGCTGGGGTTTATTGTTTTTGTTGTTAGTGGTTAATTAAACAACTAACAAAAAGGAGGTGAAAGCAAGATGAGTAAAACGCTAGAAGAAAAGAAAGAGATAGTCGCTGAACTCAAAGAAATTTTGAGTCAGTCTCAACTAGCCCTTGTCATTGACTATCAGGGGTTATCCGTTGCTGAAATTAGCGATTTGCGACGACGGATGCGTCCAACTGGCACCATTTGCAAAAAAGCTAAGAACACGCTGATGCGAATCGCCGTTGATGGCAATGAAAAGTGGCAGCCACTGAACGAGTTCCTCAAAGGGAGCTCCGTCTTCCTGCTTGTGCAGGAAGATATGAAGACTGCAATTAAGACTTATCAGGACTTCCAAAAAGCCACCAAGAAGACGGAACTTCGGGGCGGTGTGCTGGATGGACAGGCTTTGACTGAAGACGATGTCAAGGCACTGACTGAACTACCTTCAAAAGAAGAACTCATGGCTCGCTTGGCTGGGGATCTCAAGGCAATTCCTACCAAGCTGGCAGTGGGACTCAATGCCGTGCCAAAAAAACTGGCTGTGGGCATCAAAGAAGTACCCGGTTCTCTGGTACGCGCTATCAAAGCTGTATCCGAGAAGGAAGACTCTCAAGCTGCATAAGTTAAAGAGTCAAAGGAGTCAGGAGTCAGAAGTCAGAAGTCAGGAGAAATCCTATGTCTAAAGCTAAGGATTTCAAAAAGGATGAAATACGCTTTAATTTTTTATCAACGGATAAATCAATCCAAGAACCTTACAGGTAGGTTCATCCACCACTCCCACAGAACCCATTCTGGCTCCTGACTCCTGACTGCTGAATTCTTCTTCGTTTGTATTGTTCATCATTCATAATTCATTAGGAGTATATCCATGTCTGCTAAAACTGAAGAAATTTTGGACCAGTTGAAATCCTTGACCTTGCTAGAAGCTTCTGAATTGGTCAAGCAAATAGAAGAGGCTTTCGGAGTTGATGCTTCTGCTCCCGTCGGTGGTGGCATGATGATGATGCCTGGTCTTGCAGGTGCTGGTGGTGGCGCACCTGCTGTGGCTGAACCAGTAGAAGAGCAGACCGAGTTTAACGTGGTTCTCGAAGAAGTGCCAGCTGATAAGAAGATTGCTATTCTTAAGGTAGTGCGGGAATTGACTGGCTTGGGTCTCAAGGAAGCGAAAGACTTGGTGGAAGCTGCGCCCAAGGCAGTTAAGGAAGCCGTTGCCAAGGATGCAGCT
>CAZZXJ010000307.1:0-7656 GCA_964657905.1 uncultured Stigonema sp. | reverse complement strand
GCGATCGCCTGATCTGTCACCTTGTCGTTAGCAATAATATAAATTCCCCGATTCATTTTCCAATCCTCAACCTGCTAATCCTAACTTTTTGAAAACGCGTGTAGCTAAACTGGGCGGAGCATCATAAGCTTTCGGCTTACTCTTAAAATGAGGTCGCTTTTCTGGTTCATGCAGATAGCGATAATGCAAAAAAATCTCCCGATAAGGAAAATCAATATTTTCTCCAGCACAAACACGGCTAAACAACTGAGACGACAAACCGATATAGTGAATATAAGTTAATCTATTACCCTTGTCATATAAGATATTATTTTCCGCTTCAAAATGAGTAGACGTAACACAACAGCCAGTTATTTCACTTTTAGGAAGGTGGTGGGCAAAATTATAGCTAGAGATGCCTGATCGCATGACCATGTAGTTGAGAATTGTTTGGTCAGGAGCCATATCATAAAGAATCTCTACTTCTCCTTGCCGTAAAAGCGACAATAGCCATTCTCGCTTTTGAGCATCAAATATGCCTTTTTTCGAGGCATAAAATCCCGAACAAAATATTTCCGTTGGCAATTGTTTTGGAGTAAATAATTCTGTTAACTTAGCCGCAGGATAATTATAAACATGAGATAAATCTTTGTACTGGAAGTCATACACCACCCAGTCATTTTGATTTAGCTGAGCAAAAATTTTATCTAGTGGATTCATTAATAAAGTATCAGCATCCATGTACACAAAGCGATCAAAAGGACCGTCAAAGGCACAGTAACGTCGATGTGTACCAACTCGATGATATTTGTCACTACCAATTTTCCGCCAATCTTCACAAGCTGTGGGATGAACATCCCAAACATTGCGGACAAACAGATCCCATTGCTGAATTGAATCTTGATGATCGTAAAGTTGCACATTGGGACGTTTGGCAATTTCAGCGGCAATTTTTTCTGTATTGTCGTTGTAGGGATACACACAAACAGGTGTCTCTGAACCCTGAATTGCCTCTATACTATTGAGTAGGGCAACGAGTTGGTCGTAAACTCGGTCATTGGCTAGCGTACAAATTCCATCCATGATAAAAATTAAGGTAAAATAGGGACTTACAGTCAGGGCGGGGGAACGTTAGGGCGGGGGAACCCCGCCCCTACTTAGAATTTGGTAACGTATTCAGAAAGCCAGTTGAGCAAATTGAGTTTGTGGAGGATAATTTGTCTGGCTTCGGCGATCGCTTCCTTTGCTTCATACCAAGCATCAGGAGTAGCAGTCACTTCCTTTATATAGGCAATGCCTTTTTCATCCAAGCCGGGTAACCGCAAAAAACTACCCGGTGGCAATAATTTATCAGCTGCCGATCCTCCGTAGTAAATCGGTAGACACCACGCCAGCAAAGAGTCCCATAACTTTTCACTGGCATACCAACTATTGTCTGCATAATTTTCAACCGCCAGATTGTAGTAGTACGGCGCCATTCCATACCATTTTTGACCAATTTCTCCAAATGTTTGCGCCCATTCAGGTAAGTTGCGCCCATACAAATCAAACTTAACCCCACTGGATTGCAAAGACTTCAAAAACTCTAAACGCTGGCCATGGCTGGCTGTGCGATTAATTCCAGACGTAATCCAACTGCAAGCTTCCACCTTTTGTGGAGGTGGCATTTCATTTAAATCCCCAAATGAGTTGGCATGATACCAAATAGCTGGCATATAGTCGGGATTGGGAGCAAAGTCATCAGGACCGGAAATGTAACCGCAATACTTCTGGGCTGATTGGTAATTTCGCTTATTGATCTCTAAAACCTCATCAAGGGGCGGTTCTCGCAGAAGATAAATCACCCGTTCCTTAGGAACACGACGCAGCAGAGAGTCAAAATTTAATTCTGATTTTTGCTGCTTGCGAAAATGATCCCGCCAGGATTTCTGCTGGGTAGGTTGCGGAAAATCAAACTGATACAGTAGTAAAAAATCTGGCTGGGATGCCTGCGCTAGTATTTGGATATTGCCCCATTTTCCAAAAGGATGGGGAGTTTGCTGCCACAGCCAATCAATATATTTAAGCCCAGAATACCCACTGAGCATTCCCACAATTTTTCTGCTCATAAATTAATTCCATGACTCACTAAGTATTGGGGACGAAAGGATTCATCTAGATAACTGATAATTTTCTGAGTTCGATTTTCCCAAAAAAACTGACGCGCAAAATTTATACTATCTGCATAACCTTCTATTCTTTTTGGATATGTTTCCAATACATACTTAATACATTCATAAAATTTATGAGGATTATCTGGTTCACACCAACCAGCAACTAAAGGAGAGTCTTTAAATACCATTAAAAGTGGAATCCTGGTTTCTGTATAAAAAATGTACTTATCTTTCACTTTCTATCTATTTTATTAATTTATTTAGCTACCCCTAGAACTTACTCAATATTCTCTAAGTCTCTGTGGTTCCATAACCCATTAAATCGCTCTCTTCCATTACTAATAAAGCTAAATCTAAACTTTAACATTCTCTTCAAAAACCTCTAAAGTATCCACCATCTCTGTAGCTGAATGATGAGCTTGCTTAATTGATGCATTTTGCTTTTGGGGTGTGTCTGCTAAATTTTCGTCCAAGAAGCTTAGAGCAGTAAGCAAGGAATCGAGATGCATTCTTAACTGAGCGCAGATCTGAGTGAACGTTTCACCTTGGGTAGTCCCATTGTGATTTGATTCAGCAAATGACATTGATGAAAAGCGCATTTGCAGATTAACACTATCCTCAAAAACATCAATGGTGTTGAAAATTCTTAAGGCTGATTTGTATGATTCTGCAATTAATTCTTGCCGTTCTTGAGAGTTATCTATCTTACCATCAAGTAATAAGCGTAAACAACCAATCATCGGGTTAAGTCGTGTGCGCATTTGGTGACAAAGGCGGAGTAAGCTTTGATTTTCCTTGATAATATCTTCCGCATGATCGGTAAATTGCATGGAGTACAGACGTGAGTAGTAACCACCCTTTTGTAAAAGTTCTTCGTGAGTTCCCACCTCTACGACACATCCTTGATCTAATACAGCAATTTGATGGGCTTTTTGCACAGTGGAAAGGCGGTGAGCAATCACCAGAGTCGTGCGATCGCGGCTGAGGTCATCAATTGCAGATTGCACCAAGCGTTCGGAAACAGTATCTAAAGCACTAGTGGCTTCATCTAGAATGAGAATTTCTGGATTTTGCAGTAATGCACGGGCGATCGCTAATCTTTGTCTTTGTCCACCTGATAACATCACGCCGCGATCGCCAACCAGGGTGTCAAATTGCTCAGGCAATTTGCTAATAAACTCATAAGCATTTGCCCGCGTTGCTGCTGTCATAATTTCCTCGCCGCTTGCCTCAGGTCGTCCATAGGCAATGTTATTTCGCACCGAGTCATTGAAGAGGAAGGTATCTTGACTGACAATTCCCATTGCCTTTCGCAGTGATTGGAGATCGTACTCACGCAGATCCACCCCGTCGATGGTAATACTACCTGAGATTGGGTCATAAAATCTCGGTAAGAGGTCTGCTACTGTTGATTTACCAGCACCAGAACTACCTACCAAAGCTAGAGTGGTGCCACGTGGCAAATATAAATCCAGATCCTTGAGTACCAACTTCTCATGACGAGGGTAGGCAAAGGATATATGGTTAAAATGCACACCCTCCTGTAATTTTGTGTATTGAACATTACCCTGGGGCATGAACGGTTTATTCTCCCAGTTTAGGAAGTCAGTGATCGTATCTACGCTGGTACTGGTATTCGCAAAGGTACTGCGAAGAGTATTTAACTGAGAAATAAACGGGAGGAGTCTTAGCAGTAATAATAAATATGTAAGTAGTACAGCTGAAAGAGAAGCAACCTTGTCTGCAAATAAGGTGCGACTCAAAAAGACAATCAGCAGTAAGGCGGTAATACCCGTTATTTCACTTAGGGGTGAGATCGCCTCTGAAAAAACCTGAGAGTGAAAATCTGCTCTTTCACGGTCACGAATTAACTGTCTAATCCGTTGATATTCTCGAGCTTCATTAGCAGTTGCTTTGACTAAGCGAATTCCACCCAATGTTTCCAGCATAGCAACTGAATAAGCTCTAGACATATCTGAAAGTTGCTTACCAAAATCCCTTGATCGGGAAATAGCATACTGATTGACCAACGTGACTAAAAATAGCAAAGCCGTAGATGCCAGTGTTAACTGCCAGGAAATTGACAGCAACAAACCCACGAACACTAAAATCGTAACTGCAACGATAAATGTTTTGATGACATTACCTATAGCACCAGCAGCGCGAGCAATTTCTACACCAAGAGTGTTGATTAAATCACCAACTTTCGTCCTTGAAAAATACTCTACATCTACCCCTAGTAATACCTGCAAACCTGCTTCTCGCATATCCGATGTTAGCATTCGCGACAAGGAGCTTGATGCCAACGTACTGGCGTAGCCCGCTAAATTTTTTAAAATAATTGTGAGTATGATTGCCCCTGTCATTACCAATATTCGGTAATCTTCTGGAATGCGATCAAAGGGTGACGTGATCGCTTTGAGAATCGGAGGAGCGCTGGTCAAATCCACTGATTGTCCCACGATTTTGAGAACCACGGGTATAACCAGTGCTGTACCGATCCCATTAAATAAAGAGCCAGAAAACCCCAAAAATATCGTCAGTAGAATCCACCCTGGATAGGGTTTAGCAAATCTTAGTAGTAGTTTGCTCGTAGACATGGGCGATTTTAATCAGAATTTACTAGTTATTAATATTATTCATAGATCGAGAATCGAAATCGCGGGAATGCTCACAAAAGAGCAATTATCTCGGCAAGAGTAGAGGCCATAGTATCTGTACTATATTTTTCTACACATCTTTCTCTTGCCTGTCTGCCTCGTTCATTTGCTGACTCTATATTCTCAAATATCAATTGAATTGTCTCGGCAATTTGCTCGGGAGAAGCAGGATCAACTAAATAACCAGTATCAGCTAAAATTTCCGGGATATCACCTACCCGTGTTGATAGCACAGGTTTAGCCATTGCCATGCCATCTGTCAACTTAAGGGGAAATTGGGCGCGAGCAACTACTGTATCTCGCTGGGGAACAACCACCACATGAGCAGCTGCTACAACCTCAGGCATGACTTCTACAGGAAACTTTGGTAACTTGATAATCCAGCGTCCCCATTTTTGAATCAGCTGATCGTCATAGTCATCGTAAGGGCTTCCACCCACAATCACAAGTCTTAAATCTGACTGATTTAACTTGTCTAACGCCATTAAAACATCTTCAACTCCTTTATGAGGTCGTGGTGCGCCTGGAAACATGAGAATTCGATACTCAGAAAGACCATAACGCTTACGGCTAGCCGTATGATCGTACTTATGGGGGTTAAACAAGGAAGTATCTTTGCCATTAGGCAAATAAACACCGCCAAAGCGTTTTTGGAGAAACTCAGTGTCGATAGTGACTGCATCTGCTTGCTGCACAAAGCTTTCTATCCACTGAAGATAAAGTGGATGGTCGGGAAATCTTAATGCACCATCCTTCTTGAAAAGGTCCCGATAAAATTGCTTACGACTCGGACGATACTTCCATTCAAAGCCTCCATACCAACTGAGTTCCCAGTCATCCATATCCAGTAGTAAAGGACGACGGGTGGTGAATTTCTTAAATAAAGACAGACCAAAGCTTGTCAGCTTGGGTTTGACTGCATAAATAATGTCTCCACGCAGTTGTAGCAAAAGTTTTTGCGCAGATTTAATAAATTCCGGATAATTGCTACCAGGGACAGAAATAATTGGTATTTCCGCAGGAGGAATTGCATACAATTCCTTACCAAACAAAAATCCGACAATTTCTACTTGATAATCAAGTTTTTTCAGGACTTGAGCCAGTAAAAATGCCCGAATTGACCCTCCTCCAGATAAATCACTAACAACTAACGAAACTTTTTCTTTCATTTTTTAATGAACCGCAGTCTTACACGAAGTGACTTACCGTAGGCTAGACGCCAAGGACGCCAAGAAAAGAAAGTGAACAAAATTAAACGTAGGGTGGGCATTGCCTACCTACAACTATGTTTAATTGATTTATGTTCATCTATTTAGATAAATGTAACTTCCTTAATACTTATTGACTGCTAATATAACTATCATTATCGACTGGTTGGCGATTGATTAATTTTGACACAAGAGATATGATTTTTCTTGAGCGTGGACCCCGGTATTTTTCATATATTAAAAAGCTAGGAATAATGAGTCTTATTTTGTAAATTAGCTTGACTAAAGAGGTCTGATTCACATAAATTTTTTGGTTGAAGAAATCAACAGGAAACTGTACCATTTTGACAAGTCTATAAAAATTATTATCCTCTTTTTCTCTCATTGCTTCTTTCAAGAAAAAATTAATACCCATTTGGGACAAGGGAATCAACTCTTGGTGCTTACCACATACAGTTTCGTAGAACATAATGTAAGAATTTTTCATGTAAGACCAGTTACTCGTCATATTAAACTGATGTTTTGTATAGAATGCTCCTACCATAGGTGTGTGTACAAAATTCACGCCTGCTAGGAGAAGATTCAAGGGGAAGTCTCTATCTTCAAGAGCCTTAAGCCCTTCATCAAAAACTAATTCATGAAAAATCCCTCTACTTATTAGTAGACATTGTTGGAGTAAGGGAAATGGAGAATCAGCTAAAAAGTCAGGGATGAGTAATCGCTGAATTAGTTGCTCCCTTGTCAAAGCACCAACTATATTTTCCTGCCTTTTTGTAATCTTTCCTTCCTTATCTATAAATACAGTTTCATAATCTGTATAAAATATAGTATCTTCTTTATCTAACGCACTGACATGACTTAATTGAAATCTAATTTTATCTTCGTGAATCCAATCATCTCCATCTAAAAACTGAATCCACTTACCTTGCGCTTGTTTAAAGCCAAAATTCCGTGCAGATGATACACCGCAATTTTCTTTGTAGAAGTAACTGACCCGTGGATCTAAACTCATTAATTGCTTAGCTACCTCTTGAGAGTTATCAGCAGAGCCATCATCTACGATGATGCATTCAATGTCACTGAATGTTTGTGAGAGTACGCTTTTAACAGAGCGTTCTATATAGCTCGCTTGATTAAAACAAGTAACAATGATGGAGACAAGTGGAGTCATTGATCAAACTCTCTTATTAGTAAGTTGGGTAATACTATTTACAAACTGGTCACTCTGAATATTTTGATACACATAATTCCTTTATTTTACTTGTTTACACCTGACCTTTTATGGTTAAAATTGTATAAATTAGTTACAAAGCTACTTTAACCTAACATCTGCTGTTTTCCCTAGAGAAATTTTACTGAGTAAAAGTTTATTAATTTACAAAATTTTTACTATTTAAGTAAAATTACGGAGTATGAATATTTTTCTGTGTTGTAGAGCAGATTACGTAAATTGAAGCACAAAGCCCACCAGTATTAGGTTGTCGGTAGGTAAATTATCTCTTAACTTGCACATTTTATAACCGTTATACAGTAAGGCTTTGAGAAATTTCATAACAATGTGCTTGTTTCATATTTTGCGGGAGCGTTAATCGCGCCCGTGGGAGGCTCAGATCTTGCACCAACCCCTGGCGAATAGAATTCGCGCGCCAGTCGCCT
>CAZZXJ010000306.1:0-7660 GCA_964657905.1 uncultured Stigonema sp. | reverse complement strand
GAGTTTTAAGAACGAGGTTTGAATATGAGTGATTTGCTAACTCAAAAGATTCGGAGTGACTTTGACCGAATCGCGTCACTTGAGCAAACAGAAGCAACATGGGATCACAACAGTCACTATCACAATTTTCTGCTACAGCAACTCCCATTACACTGTGCAAATATCCTTGAAATTGGGTGTGGTACTAGAGCATTTGCCCGCCGTTTGGTTCAACGCGCCGACCGGGTTATGGCGGTAGACCTATCTCCCAAAATGATAGAAGTCGCGAAGCTACAGTCTGAAGCTTACACAAATATCGATTTTCAGGTTGCTGACATCATGCAGTGGGAGTTTCCCGGTGAGCATTTTGACGCGATTGTCTCGCTTGCGACTTTCCACCATTTGCCTCTTGAGCGCCTACTGCCTAGTTTGAAAGGGGAGCAATGCGATTTTGTGGGATGAGTCCAAAAATGGCCGATCGCGCTTTGAGTCACCCTGAGACACAAAGTATAGAAAATAACAATATTACCTAAGATTAAACACGATGATTTGTCTTCAGAGGGTATCCATTGAAGACTTTATGAACAATAAGTTTGATGCTTATAGCTCTACACGCTTGAAATAGTAAGTAAGTGTTTATTGTTACAAATAATTTCGTTAAAGGAGAGAATTGGTATAAAATTTAACTACTCGTTTGGGGATTGAGGAAAGAAGTGAAGATGGAATTGCAGAAATTATCCCAACTACCAGCAATCCATTGGCAACTCCGCAAGTACATAATTTCAGCGGTCTTCTTTTAACCAGAATTTACTATTCCCCTTCATTCTTAAATTAACAACTTGTCGAATTAAACTTTCAATCGCTCCGCTACCAATAGGTTATTTTTGTTCAGAAACGTAAGCATAAATCAACCGATTTTCAACATCAGCCCGTTCAAGATAATCTCTTTGTGCAATTATGGTTTTAGCAATCTCTGGTGTAGCGTTGAAAATTAATTGATTCATTTCAACGATTAAGTTGAAAGCAAAACATGAATTTTAAAATATTTCGAGCTTTCTTAAACCATTTTTTTCTCTCAGATTCTTCACTAAAAGCCGCAGGGCGCGAAAGTTTGTAAATGCTCTTTAACATATATTTGCCCCAACTTGGGGATCGCACTGCCTGAATATCCCACTCCGAAAGAAATTTTTTACCCTCCCCAAAGTTTTTATCGATGACAACCCCGTGGTCGGTTACCAATTAAGCTGCTATGCGGCTTAGCAAACTTTTGAATTAGGTATAAGTTGTATAAAGTATACTAAAACATTCCAAAGGATCTCCGCGTCACTCAAGCACAACCTCAACCTGCTAGTTACGTCGCCATTAGGGTTCCCAACCTCGAACAAACAGAGCAGTGGTATGCCCAAAATCTGGGGTTTAAAGAAGTGCAGAGATTTTCATCCCCCGATTTGCCAGGAATTGATTTCGCCTTCATAGAAAGGAATGGCTTTCGTATTGATGTCATTGGGAATGGTGTTCCTCAAAGACTCTCCCCACTTCCAGCAAATGCTGAAGATTTTAAGAAGCAGCTAATCGACGTCCAAGGGTATAACCACGTCGGTATTCGAGTAGCTGATGTTGATGCAACGGTAGCGGCCATGAGAAGTCGCGGGGTCAAAATCATTATTGAACCTGAGGATGTTCCCATCATCCGCACTCGATTGGCTCACGTTCAAGATAACAGCGGCAACGATATTGAACTTGTGCAGCCCCTACGTGAAACCTGGTAAAACCTGGGCAACCTTCTCCTGACGGAGACGCTTCGCGAAGGCAAAAATCGCCCCTCTTCTTACTCTGGGCGACTCACTCCATTTTTCTCAGGGGTTTTTTCTGCTGCAACTGTATGATCAGTGGCAGTATTACGGTAAAAGTTGTACCCAGACCTACTTCACTTTCCACTGTTATTTGACCTCCATGCAATTCCACTGCATTTTTAACAATAGTTAACCCTAATCCGGTTCCAGGAAGGTTGCCTATATTACTACATCTATAAAATGAGGTAAATAGCTCTGCTTGTTCTTCTTTTGGAATGCCAATACCCTGATCTTGAATTCGGAAAATAACGCTGTTATCGTCACAAGTTAGGTTAAATTGAATATTACCTCCTTGAGGCGAATACTTAATGGCATTTGAAAGTAAATTTGTGAGGATGTGCCGCAGTAATTTTTCATCCATTAGGGGCAGATTTTTTGTGGTGGCATTGTAGGAACATTGACTCACAAAGTTGAGATTATACTGATTACCAGCGCTAAACTGTAGCTGTTCGACCACATCGAAGCAGAAGTTTACCAAAGCGAGGGGGGCTGGGTTGAACTGTAGTTTTCCTGCTTGTACTCTACCAACGATCAGAACATCTTCTAACACCTGATTTAGATGTTTAACGCTGGATTTAATTTGCTGAAAATGTCGTTCTTTGGTTTCGTCAGATAATTTGTGGTGATGATTTCTTAAAAATTCACAACACAAAAGAATGCTAGTCAATGGTGTGCGAAACTCGTGGGAGGCAATGGCAATAAATCGGGATTTTAGTTCACTAATTTCTCTTTCTTTTTCCAGAGCCAAACGTGTTTCTTCTACCTGCTTGCACTCAGTGATATCTTGGGCAATGAGTTGACGAAACGTCTCTTGGCTTTGGCGTAGCATTTCCTGGGCCACTAGCCTGGATGTAAGTTCTAGCTGCAACTGGGCGTTAGTGGCTTTGAGGTCATTTTCCTGCTGAGTCAAAGTAGAGACTAGCTGAATCAGGGACTTAGATAAGCTGGCAATTTCATCTTTTCCTCGCAGTAGGGGAATTTTAGCTTGTTTATTGCCTTGGCAAATGCGGTCTGCGGCTACTGCTAGAACTACTATCGGATGAGTCATTGCCATAGCCACAAGCCAACCCAAAACAGCAAACAATACCCCCAAAATTATGTTCCAGGTAAATATGTGCTGTTGCAAGTGCCGTACGGTGGTAAAAGCCACATCATCCAACAGAGTACGCTGCTGTAATCCAGAATAATTAGGATGGCGGATGGCATCAAGTGTGCTGATAATTTGAAGATCACCATAGCACTCAAACAGTCTCCAGTTTACCTTGTCAGTCATTTGATACGCTAATTCTGTCAGTGACTGACCAACATAGTATTTAACCTGAACGCTTACGGTGTGACTAAAAATCAAACTTGCTAATATTGATAATACAAAAGCAATACTGCCAATTGTCAATCCCAAGCGGGTTCTGAAGCTATAGTGAGGATTGAGTTTGGCGAGATAGCGACGTGAAAACCTAAGGATGGAAGCCACTCCAAAACTCTCCTGTTTTGCACAGACTGGGTTAGAACCTGAAGGGAATCGCGCTTTTTTAATTTTTTATCGTTAGATTAAAATCAGCGCTTACACATTTTTTAAGTTTACTCACACTTTTGTAGTACAAACGTTCAATTTGCCGAAGTAGATTAAGATTAGTGCCATTTCGGCATACACTTTTTGGTGTGAAGCTGACACTCCTAGGCTGCTATGACTAAATTTCTGTTCGTAACTGATTTAGATAACACCCTTGTGGGCGATGACAATGCGCTAAAACAATTGTATGCTCGCTTGCACAGACACCGCCAAGAAGATGGCACTAAGATTGTTTATGCCACAGGACGCTCGCCGATTCTGTATCAAGAACTGAAAGAAGAAAAAAATCTTTTAGAACCAGACGCCCTGATCTTATCTGTGGGAACGGAAATCTACATTAATGGTAGTAATACTCCCGACGCGGCTTGGTCAGAAAAACTTTCACCTGGGTGGAATCGTGAAATGGTAGTGACAACAGCTACTCATTTTTCTGATCTGGTTCTCCAACCAGACTCAGAACAGCGTCCCTTCAAGGTGAGTTTTTTCCTCCCACAAATAGCCACAGCCAAAGTTTTACCGCAACTCGAGTCAGATTTGCAAAAATCTGATTTAAATGTAAAGTTAATCTACAGTAGTGGTATAGACCTTGACATCGTACCTCGTAGCAGCGATAAAGGTCAGGCAGTACAGTTTCTTCGGCAAAAGTGGAAATTTGTAGCAGAGGAGACGGTTGTCTGTGGCGATTCTGGCAATGATATTGCTTTATTTGCTGTTGGAGGAGAAAGGGGAGTTATAGTCGGCAATGCTCGTCCAGAGTTACTCCAATGGCACAATGAAAATCCCCGTGACTACCATTACCTGGCAAAAAATTTTTGTGCAGGTGGAATACTAGAAGGTCTGCAACATTTTGGTTTCATAGAATGATCAGTTATCTTAAAGGCATTGTCGCTGGTATCCAAAACAATAGCGGTAATCGCTACATTCTCACTGTGGAGGTGAATGGGTTGGGGTACGATTTGCAAATTCCCTCTCGACTGGCGAAGCAATTGCCAAACTTGGGAGGCGAAGTTCAAATTTTTACCCATTACCAAATTCGAGAAGAAGTGCCATTACTTTATGGCTTTGGTTCGCCAGGAGAACGAGATGTGTTTCGCCACTTTTTGAGTGTCAGTGGTATTGGTGCAGCTTCGGCGATCGCCCTATTGGACACTTTGGAACTACCAGATTTAATCCAAGCGATTATTTCTGGTAACACTCAATTATTAGTTCAAGCCCCTGGTGTGGGCAAGAAAACCGCAGAACGCATTTGTTTAGAACTGAAAACTAAGTTGATAGAATGGCGTAAGACAGCAGGATTCTTCGTCGCCACAGGTGGTCCAGCACCAGGGATTCTTGAAGAGGTGCAAATGACCCTCTTAGCATTGGGTTACACTGCGCATGAGGTCAGTCACGCCTTGCATGTGGTAAGTGAAGACATTGGACTGTCTAAAGATGCCCATATCGAAGATTGGATTAAACAGGCGATCGCCCACCTTAGCGCCGCCGAGTACAGTCAATAAAAAGAATCCGGGTGAGCGAGTATGATCGAAACTACAACCCGCTTTGATAGTCGTCGGCTGTGTAAATAAATAATACCACTGAAAAATGCCGACAAACCCATACGCTTGGATAGAAGAATCCCTAGCAACCATTCATCGGGCTGACTGGTATCGTTCAGTACAAACAATCCACGGTCGTCCTGGTGCTACGGTGCTTTTAGAAGGACGAGAGGTGATTAATTTTGCCAGTAATGACTATTTAGGACTGGCTGGGGATGAACACTTGATTGCTGCGGTAACTGCTGCTATCCAAGAATTTGGTACTGGCAGCACTGGTTCTAGATTACTCAGTGGTCAGCGGGAATTGCATAGGGATTTGGAGATGGCGATCGCATCCCTCAAACAAACAGAAGATTCTGTGGTCTTTAGTTCGGGTTACCTAGCAAATTTGGGTGCGATAACCGCCTTAGTGGGCAAGCGCGATTTAATTCTATCTGACCAGTACAATCATTCCAGTCTAAAAAACGGAGCAATTCTTAGTGGTGCAACCGTCATTGAATACCCTCACTGTGATGTTGCCGCCCTACTTACCCAACTGCATCAGCAACGGCAAGACTACCGACGGTGTTTGATAATCACCGATAGCGTCTTCAGCATGGATGGTGATTTGTGTCCTTTACCAGCACTATTGGAACTAGCTCTCGAATTTAGTTGTATGCTGCTAGTCGATGAAGCTCATGCCACTGGGGTACTGGGAAAAACTGGCGCTGGATGTGTTGAACATTTCGGCTGTACAGGAAAGCAATTAATTCAAATGGGCACATTGAGTAAAGCTTTGGGTAGTTTAGGCGGGTATGTCGCAGGAAGCGCAACCCTAATTGACTTTTTGCGGAATCGCGCACCCAGTTGGATTTACACCACCGCGCTTTCACCAGGTGACACTGCAGCGGCGTTAGCAGCAGTTAACATAGTGCAACTTGAACCAATACGCCGCGCCCAATTGTGGCAGAATGTAGCTTACCTGAAAGAGTTGCTGCTTCAACAGCTACCCAACCTGAAATTGCTACCGTCTGAATCACCCATCCTCTGCTTTCAATTGCCAAGTGCAGCAGACGCGCTAAAAGTTGGACAGCAGCTAAGACGTGCTGACATTTTTGCCCCGGCGATCCGTCCTCCTACCGTTCCCACCAGTCGAATCCGGATCTCTCTGATGGCAACTCATGAAGAGGCACATATTGAGAAATTGGTAGAAGCGCTCAAAGGCATTAATACAGCAACAACCCTTTAATCATAAGACGCTTTAATGTTGATTCCTTCTGAGCATTTTTATTTTCCATATTTCCCACTATTTTAATCATCTCACAAGATGATTAAAATGAATAAGCACTTAGGCGATCGCTATTAAACCGTAAAAATAAATAGTTATGTTTTATTGTGCCAACCTACTTAGGCAAAAAGATTTATTTATCCAGACTGAACACTAATAAATGTTATATTCATGCTCTTAATCAGGTTAAAATAACTAAAAATATTGGAACACAAGAAGTTTATAGTGAACACATCTCACATACCAAAATTACCCTTACCACCGCCACTTCTAGGGTCAGAAGTCGGATCTTTCACTGAGTTGACAGTGACTAAACGAATGCCTGATATAGCTCGTCGAGTCATTGAGGAAAACAATTTTTCATCTCAGATTAATCAAAGCTTAGAAAAACTAGCTGCGGAACTACCAACCGGATATTTACAACCTCTGTTAAATGATACATGTGTTGATTTTACTGCCTGGGAGAAATATCTAGAACCTTACAAAGAACAGCGTTGGGTTGATGTTCCCTGGTTCTTTGCAGAAACTTATTTTTATCGCCTGATTCTAGAAATTACCAATTACTTTCGTCCGGGTAAATGGCAAGGTATTGACCCATTTAAGCTACAAAAATCTCAGGCTTTAAAAGCATCTATTGAATCAATCATCTCTCTGTGTAGTCAATTAGATAAATGGTTGCATGAGTCACAGCAAGCAGATAAACAAAACCAAGCGTCTGTGATGGCACTGTTATATTTTGCTTTGTGGGGGAATCGAGTTGACTTGAGTCTGTGGTCAGCATTTGAGGATGACCGAAGTCGTTTTGATATCCAAAGCCAACTAACTCATATCTTAGTAGATGATGCGTTTTTAGTCTACGAATTGTTAACGAATGTTCCGGGTGGACGCATTGATTTTGTGATAGATAATGCTGGGTTTGAGCTAATTTGTGATTTATGTTTGGTAGATTTTCTGTTAGGTAGTGGCTTGGTTAGTCAAATTTACCTACACTTAAAGCCTCATCCAACCTTTATATCTGATGCTATGATAAAGGATGTGCATGATACAACAGATTTTTTAGCCACTGTCAGCCATCCTCACGTAAAATATTTTACCGAAAGATTGCAAGCAAATATTGCCTCAGGGCGATTAGTTTTGTCTGAAGATAACTTTTGGACATCGCCATTAGCATTTTGGCAAATCCCCACATCACTCCAAGAGGAGTTAGCAAATTCAAGTTTAATTTTGGTCAAAGGAGATGCAAATTATCGCCGCTTATTGGGCGATCGCCACTGGGATTTTACGACAAACATTGCAGATATAGTTTCCTACTTGCCCGCCCCGATGGTAGCCTTACGCACCCTGAAGTCGGAAGTTGCCGCAGGTCTGAAGCCAGAAGTTATAGCGTCCGTAGCAAATGACCCTTCTTGGTTGACAAATGGACAGTGGGGTATTATTCAATTGGTGTCTTAAC
>CAZZXJ010000305.1:0-7707 GCA_964657905.1 uncultured Stigonema sp. | reverse complement strand
TGCCTGACTCATCCCACTGCATACAATACTATTTCTGTCAATGCGTAAGTCCTATTCTTAATTAATTGAGGGACAGAGCAACTAAATTTATTTATGAAAAAGAAAGAATGCGTTGCAACTTTTTATTCAAGAAAGGTGCATTTATGCATTGGGTAATTACGAATTACGTCAGCGATCTTCGCTTACTCGCGCGTCGGCAAGAGCGTCAGTACGAATTAGGAATTGGAGCGAAGCGACTTGACTTCTAAGATGCACATTTTATAACCCTTATCCAGCAAGGCTTTCAGAAAGTGAAAAAAATGTGCTTCTTCAGAATGTTGCTAGCGGCGATTTTCGCGGCTAGTTAGAGACTCATATCTTGCACCACCAAGAATGTTGCGAAAATCAGAGCAACAAAAAGCCTACGAGATGGTAGGGTGGGCACTGCCCACCTACTCCTCCCTATCGAAGGTGCAAGATGTCAGTTGACTGACTTTACTATCATTACAATCTTATTGAATTGCTAGTACTTGGCGATTGAATTCATCTTGATCTGCAAAATTTTCAAAAATTCTATCCATTTTAGTTAGTTCAAATAACATTTTGACTTGACCGTTGATGGAACATACAAAGAGTTGACTTCCAGCGGTTCGCACCATTTTCATTGCTGATACTAAAGCACCAAGACCAGAACTATCGATAAACTTTACATCTTTAAGATCTATCAACACAATATTGGCTCCAATATTCAAAATATCGTTAACCTCGCGACGTAGTTCATTACCTCTAATACCATCTAAAATGCCTGCTGGGTGAAGTATTTTGACAATCTGACTCATATGTTTTTTATGCTCAAATTTGGCTTGTTAAGTATCCATTCATATTTTGGCATTTCCCTAGCCAAAATGACAAGCTTTAGCGCAAAAAAAGCAAAACTTTTATTATAAAATCACTTGATAAAACTTAGCTTTGTGAATTAGTTAAGGCAGTAAAGAAACTAGCGTTAACTAACTGACGAGAAATTTCAAATGCTTCAAAGTAGCCATCTTTTTGACCGAGTTCACGTGCCCAGAAACGAGATAGAACAAGTATGGCATCGAGTTGCATAAATGATTTTTCCTGCTCAGATTCATAACAATCAATAGCTGCAATTTTTTCCTCAATCACTGAGGTAATATCCACAAAAAAGTTTGGTTCAAATCCACGCAAAAAAACTGGTGGTGCGGAATACCACAAAGTAATGTTTTTGCGTGTAGCGACATTGGAAACAGCGATCGCACAAACTTCATGGTCTCTATGCCCATATTTTTCAGGTTGTGGTGCGTGAGTGATGATCAGATCCGGTTGACAACGGCTAATAGCTTCTTCAGTAACTTTGACGACTGCTTGTGTTGAGAAATTACACTCCTCAAGAGCATAAAACTCGTAAGTTGCACCAATGATTCTGCCAGCTGCTTCTGCTTCCTGATGACGTGTACCCTTAACTTTATGTGAACTGGAATGACTGCCATCAGTCAAAATTAGGCAACGAATGCTCCATCCAGCCTTGGACATTAGACTGAGAGTGCCAGCGGCTGGTAGCACTTCATCATCAGCATGAGCATAGATTGTTAAAACAGTTTGCTGATGAAAGTTATCAGAATTTGAAAAAGTGTTCATAGTCAATAGTTAATGGTCAATGGTCAATGGTCAAATACCCTGGGATTGTGGACTATTGACTAGCTCCCCCTGCTCCTTGTGGAGGTTGCCAGACAGATGCGCGGATGATAGACCAAAGAAGTAATAAGTTATAAACAGCCCACCCACCATTTAGTAAGTGAACCCAAGGATAATCTAGATTACCAGTTGCAAAGCGGAAAAGGCTCCATAATATTCCTAGGATAATGAGGACGAAGATAACTATTTGAGGCCAAACGAGCCGGAGATAAATTCCAGATTGCCGCTGCTTGGGTGTGACTTGGAATTTGATTTGTCGTCCTGAGAATACACTCCATACAGCTTGGATTGACAGGGGGAATAGGGAGATCGCATATTGCTCAGATCGCCAAAGTTCTCTTGCTGGAATGCCCCAACAAGCTGCAAGAAAAGTCAGACGGTTGAGAACAAAAGTCGGGAAAAAGTGTAGAGCAAAATCAGGACCGTAGGTTTTCACGGGAATAATTCCTGTGAAAAAATAGATAATTGGGCAAGAGATAAAAACTAAAGTAGAAAAACCAGCAAAATAGCTATACATCGTCTTAAAATAGTGCAACCGTTGCCAAAATGTTAGCCCTGGTTTCGTCAGTGGATTTTCTTGGAGTAGTACTTGGATAGTGCCTTGTGCCCAGCGTAGCTTCTGTTTTAGGGTAGAACTTAGGTCATCGGGTGCCAAACCTTCTGCCAAAAGTTCATTGTGATAAATAGATTTCCATCCCGCACCGTGCAGACGCATGGCAGTATTCATATCTTCTGTAATACTGGCGCTGGATACTCCACCAACTAATTCAAATTCATCTAAACGTTTTTGATCGAGGGCAAACTCATCAGAAAAATATTGCAGTCCAACACTAATGAGTGCCTCACGCCTGAGCATCGCATTTGTTCCAGTGTAGAAAGCAGAATTCATCCCATCCTTACCTTGTTGGAGCGGTCCATAAAATAAATTTGCTTTATGTCCAAAGGGATCGCCCGCAGGAAGGTTGTAAAAATCCTGGCGGGTCTGCACAAAAGCAATTTGGTTCGGCTCGTATTTTCCGGTAAAAAGATTGTAGGTATAGAAAAACGGCAAGACTCGCTGGAGAATTTGTGGCTTGGGAATATGGTCAGCGTCCAGGGTAACAATAAATTGTCCTGAAGTTTCTCCTGAAAAAATTGCGTAATTGAGGTTACCTGCTTTAGCATGATGAGCTACGCCAACTGGTTTGGGACGAGCAATGTAGCGAAAACGGGCAAGTTCGACTAGTTCCAATTCCTTTCGATGAATAGCTCGTTCTAAGTTAAGCCGCTCGCTGGTTAGGCGCTCTCCTAGAGTTTGATGATCGGGATGTAACCAAAAAATGAACTGTCGTAGGCTTTGTAAAAATTCGGCAACAGTCGCGTTAAGACTTTGAACTTGTCCTGATGATAAGTCTTGCAGCCATTGTTCAGCAGCTTGAGTATTAGGTGTAAGATTGTCCAGTTGCTCAAGGCGCTCCAACAGAAAACAGCGCTCTGCGTCAATCCGATCTGCTTCCTGCTGTAGCAGTGGCGACTGCAAATCTTCTAGACAAAGTCTTTCCGCCATAGCTCGCATGGCATCTGAGTTGCCATCATCCAGCACATAAACGCGCAGCTTTGTCGGGGGGTAATCTACTGCTAAAGCTGCCCTAGCAGTTTTTTCCACAATTTCTGGCGACTCATTGTAGCACGTCACAAACACGTCTACACTAGGCCACTGATCGCTGGGCATGGGTGGCGTCATCTGGTGGAAAGACTTAACCTGTCGGACTAGGGGACGCCACAACCCAATCGCAAACATCACGCCGCCGAAATAGCTGTAAATTTCTGCTAGCAGCAACGGAATAGCGAGCCATAGCGCATCAAAGTTAACTGAATGGGTGATGCGCCATTGCAAATACCAAGCACCAAAAATTAAATTGATTTCTGCTAGGTAGCGAAATAGCAGCGTTCTTTCTTTCAGCTTCGAGTGGCTGTTACCCGAAAAGCTTGCCTTAGGTTCAACAATGGAAACTGAAGTCATCAATTGCCCTCATAGTAAAATTAAAAGACCAGTGGACGTCTGCCTCAGGCTTGGTAAAGCAGACTTTCTAAGCCTGAGCAACCGGGTAAATAGACCAGATCATCTGGGGCACGGCACTGCCCTGCCCCTACGACAATCTGTGGTTCAATAAACAGAAAATATCTGTAATACGCATGCTCTTGAACTCAGGTAATGAAACCATTGCCTTATACATAAGTATTCCCAAGTTGAATTGATTACTAACAAGGGTGGCTTTTTAATGTGGCAAAAAAAATCAAGTAGGGGCGAACGGTCGTTCGCCCCTACTTCGGGTCACACACTCTATTGCTAAAAGCACCCCAAAACGAGGTGCTTGTCAGAATATTAGATTAACCGCCTCAAGAGACCCTTGTTGCTGATTGGTAGGTAAATTATCTGATCAGCAAGCGTATTGGCTTATAAAGACGTCTTCTCAAAGACTAGCTCTGAATCATCTGCTGCACTTTTTGCTTGAGTGAGGGATCTTGTTTTACGGTTGCAAAAATTTGTTTGAAGCGTGTTGGCTCTAGCCCTTCCTTCTGAAATACTTGCTGCGTCTTTGACTGACCCTGTTGCTGAATCTCTCCCACCTTTGTAAAGGTCTTCTGGAATTGCTGCTTTTCTTTTGAGGTAATGGCTGTTGTTGGTTGAACTGAAGGATTTTTCTGTGCCTGATAGATTTCAGTCAATCGTTGTTCGCTCAAACCTGACTGACTAACTGCTTGTGCAATCTGCTGATTCACCCCCTGTTCAATCACTAACAACTGTTTTAATGTTCGCGCAAATTTTTTGAGTTCCTCTGAACTAATTTGGGCTTGAGGTGCTGTTGGAACTTGAGGTTGAGTGGATGGAGATGCGGGTTGTGGTACTTGTGCTTGAGCCGACAGGCTGCCGGCAAGCAAAAAAACAAAAACATAACTACCTGTCAGAAGTTGCTTTAGCACGTTGAGTTCCTCCTGAGGATGACCAGGCCCGCGTGAGAAAAGGTATTGAGTTTCTTTTTCTCATGTCATCGGGTTCCGTGGATGCGCTACTACATGTCCTAAAACAGCAAACAATAGTTGCTGCTGCTCATCGCTAACTGCTCCAGGTATGCACTGTCGGAAATCATAATACATATTAACCAGACATAGTTCTATCTATAGTTGTTTGTTTTCTTCAATCATTAGGCAGAGGCTATTTTTTCTGGTTGATGCTGCTCATTTAAGCACAACAGTGCGATTGCTACTACCCGAAACCCAGTAATTTTCAGAACCATCAGAAATCAACCTAGCTTTTTGCGTAGCAGTACTGGGTAAACCACGACCGGAATCTCCCTTAGTCACTGCTCGCCACCAAGGAGATTTCATGTCCGTAGTCGGACGAATCAGGGGCTGTCGATTTGTGACCGTGTACAGCAAGGATTCCAAAATCATGCTGTTGGTGCTGCTGGTGAAACCGATCGCCGTTTTGCCCGTTGTTTCATAGAAGCCCTCATAGAAGCCCGCGAGCGGGTTATATAAGTCCGTCGTTCCCTGCTGTAACTCTTGTCCATAATTATTTTCTGGCAGTAGGGCATGATAGGCAAAAGCCACTGCCGTACTTACCACTCGCCCTTTCGGTACAGGTTTGCCGTCGTCCCCTAACGCCACCCAGGGCTGCTCATGACCAATAATTGTACTGTGAACCGTGTAGGGCTTGCGATCAATCAGGGTGGTGGCTGAGGCAGTGAGCGTTCCAGTCCGACGGTAGCGCTCAGCTTGAGCTTGGAAAATTGGCTGCACTAGTGATTGCATTTGCGGATCTAGACCAAACTCCAGACCATAAAGCAAGAAAGGATTGCTAACCGTGTACTGGTGTAAAGACGCGCCGTGATTGCGGATGCGTTGGATTGGCACTTTGACGGATTCTACAGAGGCAGTTTGATATTCACCCCCCACAGCGGAGTTCACAACATCAAACCCCCACAATTGAAAAGCACGAGCTGCATATTCTTCATAACCCAAGCGGGTTTCGGGGTTTATATGAAGAAGCGATTGCCCATTGTTATCCTTTGTGACAGTGCTACTGAAGAGAATACCATCCCGCACGACCCGTAAGTACGACCAATCCAGCACAATTCGATCCACTGCGGCTGTGTACTCGGGATAATAGGTTTTCAAGTTATAAAGCGCTGCCAATATTCGTCCGGTATCCAAAGCCGACCAACCGGTTCCAGAAGGAACTGGGTTGCCGCCGTAATCTATTGGTTGCAGCGATCGCGTATCATAACCCCGATTCGGTAACTCAAGCGCAAATAACGGCAGCTTGGCTAAAGCACCTATTAGATGTCTGGTACGCAGGTCAAATTCTTGATATGAGATGATGTTGAGCGATCGCACTGCTTGAAGTGCTGCCAGATAATCTCCCAATCCCCATAGAGTTGCACCTTTGAGGTCGCTGCGATCATCGATTAGCCCACTCTTGGCGTGATAATTCGCCTGAAAGTACTGCCATGCTGCTTCTGCATAGCGTCGTTCAATTACACTTAAAGGTCGGGCTAGCTTAATGGAGGATGACTCAGAACTACCAACGGGGGGAATAGGTGCGACGGTCACCTCTATAACATTAGAAGTACTCGTGGGGGTTGTGGTGGTCGCTTTGTCGCTTGAATTGGGCGGATTTGCGGTTGCCACACTGACAGAACTAGACGCAATTAAAGGGCGATTTCCCTTGGCTTTGTAGTACAAAATCTCTAAAATTAGTCCATTGGTATTGCCGGTCAAGGCTTTATTCGGTTGCTTTGACTCTTCATAAATACCAGCGTAATAGCCACTGTCATCAGGGCTCTTAAGATCCTTGACTGCGTCAAAAACTTTTTGAGCATAGGCATTGTCTGGGAAAAGATAACGCCAGCCAAATGCAGCCTTTGTGCTAATGCTACGTAAATGTGGATAAGGCTTGTTGCTGTCGGTGATGGTTGCCCAAGACTCACCATTAGCATAAACGGTGTTGTAGAGAAAATAAGGTTCTTGATCGATATTGTCTTCCGACACAGCAGTTAGCTGACCTGTAGTATCGTAGCGCCGCTTTTGCACATCTAAGACTCTTGCAGCATAATCAGCTAACTTGCCTTGCAAGCCAAATTCAATTCCATCTAGGATATAGGATTCGCTGACAACGTAGTTATTAGCTTCGGTAGTCTGAAAATCACGGGTGTCAACCGGAATCTGGACACCGTTAATGAGGACGAACTTAAGCGGCTGAAGAGCAATTGCCTTAGGTGCTTTGAAGCCCCATCTTTCAAAACCTCTAGCAGCATATTGCTCGTAACCAAATCTTCCTTCTTGCACCAGAAGAGTCTTGTTGTCAGGTCGCACTACGGCTCCCTGCAATTGTTTATCTTTAATTGCTCGCCCTACTTGCCACTTGGACACAATCCCCTGCAGGCGCTCTCCATATTGAGGATTACAAGTGCGGATAACATCAAATGCAGCAAGTATTCGACCAAGGTCTAAAGCTGACCAGCCAAGACCCCGCTCTAGCGGATTGTTTCCGTAATCAACCATCTGTCCGGTAGCAGCGTTATAGACTTTATTTGGCAAGGCATCATCAAATAGCTTCAAGTTGCTGAAAGTCGTCAAAAACTTATTAAGGCGAGTGTCAAAGTCAGCTTGGTCAGTGATATTCAGCCATCGCGCTGCATTCAACGCCATCAGGTAATTCCCCATATCCCAAAGTGAGCCTGAGGGATACCCTCCGACTGAATTGCTCAATCCTGTTGCTGGCTGATAATTTTTCACAAAATACTGCCAAGCCGCACGAGCGTAAGTTTGTTCCTCAGGTGTGAGAGGGGCTGTAATGTTGCTACAGTTGCTGGAATTATTTGCCCCACTGGGATTTTGGGATAAGGCGATAGTTGGTATGTACAACCAAAATTGTAGAAATATCCCAATCAGGAACAATGCTATCGATCTCGACAGATGTTGTTGACGGCGTTTGTGGATCATATTTAAATAAGGAGTCAGGAGTCA
>CAZZXJ010000304.1:0-7720 GCA_964657905.1 uncultured Stigonema sp. | reverse complement strand
TAATATTTTTGGTTCTGGGTGCTGTACTGTTGTTAGTCGGTGCGGTACTGCCTTTACTACTTATAGGAGCCTTAACCTACAAGATTGGAGCTATTACCAGTTGGTTTAAGGGCGAACAGAAAGCCAACCTAGCAGACAAGTTTCAGCAACAAGATAAACGCATCCTGTCAACAGGTAGCAAGTTATTAGCTCATGCTGCAAAAATCCTTGCACCAAGTGATGAAAACGCAGGTAAGTCTCAACATCAAGACGAACATATTCTATCAGCAGGAAGCAAATTACGATCTCGTGCTGTGAAATTCCTTGAGCGCAAAAAAAATTACCAACGGTTAGTTATTAGGGCAGATAGCGAAAGAAAAGGGTTTGTAGCGTTGTTGTAGCGATCGCACGCTATCGTTGGATCAATATCCCAATACCCCAGTCGTGTTAGCCCGTAACTTTAGCAGACTAGGGCAAAGGGTCAAGTATCTTGCCACCTAAACTAAATTAGATCTACCAATTCAAAACGCACTATGAGTGCCAATCACTCTGGCAGCACGATCAATAGTATCCAAGGTTACAGATGCGTTATTTGGATCGAGAAGTCGATCCAGAGATGACCTACTAGTCTTCATCTCTTTCGCCATAGCCTTCTTAGTTAGTTTCCTTTCTTCCATCGCCTGCTTAATTTGCCATGCAATGACCCGCTTGATGGCAATCAAGTTAATCTCGTCAAGTGTACCCTCTTCTTCCAGAAGATCATCAAGAGACGAACCGATATAAGGGTTATTACTCATTCCTTCGCCTCCAATTCCAATTCTCGTTTACGCTGTAGCGCTAAATTCAATTCTTTTTTAGGGGTTTTCTGAGATTTTTTGATAAATCCATGAAGCAAAATCATCTCACCTTCATAGATACAGAACAGCACACGGGCAATACTTTGGGGTAAATCAGTACGAACTTCAAATAGTCCTTTTCCCATTGGACGACAAGTTGGCATCCCAATGGGCCACCCAAATTCTACTGTTTTAATGTCAGATCCAATTAAGCGCCGTTCTTCGTGATCTAAATCTTTTAACCAATCCCGAACTGGCTCCTGAAATGACAAAATGTTAAACTATATCTATAAATACTAACGTTTTATCACAAAAGAGGTGAATTTATTTGATGATTGTGTTAAATTGTTGGTATAAGTATATATATACAGACGTTTTGTCAGAAAACGGGAAAGCTTGGGAAGAAACAAAAACGATTAATTTAAATATGTCGAAGACACAGCAGTTGCTAGATCTTGTCCGTGAAGTTGGCGTGATCCGAGCTAAAGATGTAGAGGCAAAAGGAATTCATCGAGAGTATCTTAAACGTCTTGAGCAGCAAGGATTGCTTATGCGTTCGGGGCGTGGTATTTATACTTTTGCTAATGCTGAGATTACAGAGAGTCACAGCTTAGTTGAGGCAACTCAAAGAGTTCCTCACGGGGTCATTTGCCTACTCTCCGCACTCAGTTTCTATGAACTAACCACTCAAGCTCCCTTTGAGATTTGGCTTGCTATAGACCAAAAAGCACGTTCGCCTAAGGATAATCTTCTTCCTCTGCGGATTGTTCATATGTCTAATAAAACATTGAAGGCTGGGATTGAGGAACATGACATTGAAGGAGTGCGTGTGCCAGTCTATTCTGTTGCTAAAACAGTTATAGACTGCTTTAAGTTTCGCAACAAAATTGGTCTTGATGTTGCCCTAGAAGCACTGCGGGAATGTCGGAGAGAACGACGCTGTACAGTAGATGAACTTTGGCATTACGCTAAGATTTGTCGCATGCAGAATGTGATCCGCCCGTATCTGGAATTTCTCGCATGAATCAGAATCAGCCTCGTTGTGTAGCAGATTCCATTAAAGCCCGATTATACAATTTAGCAAAGCAGCGAAGAGAAGACTACAACTATGTGCTAATAAGCTACGCCTCGGAGCGACTGTTGTATAGGCTGAGTCAATCTCAATACAAACAAATATTCATTCTAAAGGGAGCTACCCTATTCAGAGTATGGAATGGTGAACCCCACCGAGCAACGAAAGATTTAGATTTGCTCGGTTCTGGTGTAAACGAAATTTCACATCTAGTAAAGGTTTTTAACGAAATTTGCTCTATAAAGTGTGAAGAAGATGGAATTAATTTTCAAGAGGAAACTGTTGTAGGGGAAAGAATAAAGGAAGACCAAGAATACGAGGGGGTACGACTCAAGTTAAAAGGAAAGCTAGGTTCTATTGCGATTGCCATTCAAGTAGACATTGGATTTGGGGATGCAGTCACTCCTACGCCTGAAAAAGTTGAATTTCCCGCCATCTTGGATTTGCCAGCACCTTGTCTGCAAATTTATCCTCGTGAGACAGTGGTTGCTGAAAAATTTCAAGCAATGGTTTTTCTTGGTATAAATAACAGCCGAATGAAGGACTTTTACGATATTTGGTTTCTTTGCCAGAATTTTGATTTTCAAGGAGATTTTCTCAGCAAAGCTATTAAAAATACTTTTGAGCGGCGTAAAACTTCACTGCCAAAAACAGAGCCTTTTGCCCTAACAATAGAATTTGCTGAAGACCCTGGAAAACAGAAGCAGTGGCTTGCTTTTCTTAAAAGGGGACAACTTAAGTCTGAGCAAAATTCATTAAGTGAAGTGATTACTATTATTAGGGATTTCCTTATGCCACCTTGTTTAGCTGCGGCACAAGATAAAGCATTTAATCAGCTTTGGGTTAGAGCAAGGCACTGGCAAGCTTCTGATATTAACTTTACAACTAACTCTTAGCTATATCTGGTAACTTTGCTGGTTAAACTCAGACACGGACAATACAGCGGTACGATGGTGGTGTCTAGGTTTATACGCTGCGCCGATCTACCAATGAAAAAGCGCGATCGCACTTATTAACTCAAGCTCTTGAACAGGAGGTTAAGGTTGTTCGTTGTGCTGGAAAGATAAGATTATAGTCTGATATGCTCTTGATAATATACTAAAATTTACCTTAGCGCTCTCACTTAGACCGAGCTAACTCATGAGCAGCGAAATTGTCAAAAAAATCCTTATCTTAGCAGCAAATCCTAAGAATTCTACCCCGTTGCGCCTGGATGAGGAGGTGCGAGAGATCGATGCTGGGCTAACACGAGCTAAGAACCGCGATCAGTTCGAGTTGGAGCAGAAATGGGCGACTCGACCTAGAGATGTCCAACGAGCTATGTTGGATCTAAATCCACAAATTGTCCATTTCTCTGGACATGGGGTTGGTGATGGTGGGTTAGCGCTGGAGGATGAAACTGGACAAGCGACGCTGGTCAGTACAGAAGCTCTGGCAGGTCTATTTGAGTTGTTTGCTGAGCAAGTAGAGTGTGTGTTGCTCAATGCATGTTACTCAGAAGTTCAATCAGAAGCAATCGCTCAACACATCCCTTATGTAATCGGAATGAGTCAGACCGTTGGAGATAACGCTGCACGGGAATTTGCGGTTGGTTTTTATGATGCATTGGGAGCAGGGAAATCGATTGAGGTTGCTTACAAGTTTGGGTGTAACAGCATTCGCATGGCGGGTATTCCAGAAGAGCTAACTCCTGTACTGAAAAAGAAATTAGAAATCGCACCAGATTCCTTTAATAAGAAATTAGACAACAAGCAAGGTCAAGAACTGGAGAATTATACAAAGAGTTTACCTAAGTTCATTGTTTTAGAAGAACCGGAGGGACAGGTAGGGCTTGACTCTGCTTACTATGTGGAGCGTCCCCCAATTGAGTCTGACTGTTACGAGCGGATCGTGAAGCCTGGGGCATTAATTCGCATAAAGGCTCCCCGACAGATGGGCAAGTCCTCTTTGATGGAGAGAATTTTGGATCGCGCCACTCAACAGGGCTACCAAACTGTATCTTTAAACTTTCAGTCAGCCGATGGGACAGTTTTGACTAACCTGGATGAATTCCTGCAATGGTTTTGTGCCAGTATTGCTCGAAGACTCAATCTACAGGACAAGCTAGACAAATATTGGCAAGGGAGACTGGGCAGCAAGGATAAATGTACGGATTATTTCGAGCGTTATCTGCTACCAGAAATCTCAGGTCCGTTGGCTTTAGGTTTGGATGAAGTCGATGAAGTTTTCCAGTATCGTCAAGTGGCTGCTGACTTCTTTGGACTTTTGCGATTTTGGCATGAGGAAGCAAAGAATGAGCCTATATGGAAAAAGTTACGGCTGATTGTAGTCCACTCTCAAGAAGTTTATGTTCCCCTCAATATTAATCAGTCACCATTTAATGTTCATCCAATTGTATATGGTGCCGCGGGTAACTTGAAAAATTTCCATCAATTCAGAAATTGTTTTTCCTTCGTAGCTCAACAAAATACAGTGCGCTCTCTGTTTAACTTGATAATGAGAACTTTGTTTATATATTCTGTTAAGTAATTTGATTGTATCAACAGTTAAATCTTTAATGAATCGCATTTTTTTGACCTTCTTGTTACCAAGAAGATATTTTACATTACTATTTTCATAATATACAATTTATTTTGCGTAAGTACTTATCACAAATCGTCTATGGCTGATAGCCACATCACTTTACTTTATAGGTGAGGATTTTCATAGACAATAAGGCATTACATCGAGATGTTTGTAAAAACATGCAAGATATCTTGAAAAGGCTTGATTTTTCGTTGTTGAGCGGGTCTTTACTAGCGAAGAGGTAGCAAATTATCAAATTTATACAGGATCGGATTTTTAGGCAATATCGAGCGTTTACGAATCAGCAACGCGATCGCGCTTTTTCATTGGTATATCAATTACGTATCTAGTCTGCTATCCTTCTGTGCTTCAAGTTCGGCAGCCGCCGTATCTAGCTCCATCTCCAGTTGTTCAACCGTAGGCAGGATACCTTTAAGTTGTTCTGGAACGTCTTTTCCTATCTTATGTGTAGAAACGCCGATAGGTTGTGTCATTCCTTGCAGTGCGAGTTCGGCAACCGTCTTGTTTTTAGACTTGCAAAGAATGATGCCGATGGTAGGTTGATCGTCAGGATGCCGCAGAATAGCGTTCACTGCTGACACATAAAAGTTCATTTTTCCGGAAAATTCTGGCTGAAATTCCACCATTTTAAGGTCGATGATTACAAAGCAGCGCAGCTTGAGGTGATAAAACAGGAGATCAAGCCTGTATTCCTGCCCGCTGACCTCCATAGGATACTGGCTTCCCACAAATGAGAACCCTGTTCCCAGTTCCAAGAGAAAGTCACGAATGCGCTCCACTAAAGCCCGCTCTAAATCCCTTTCCTGCGCTTCTTTGCCCAAAGTCAGGAAGTCAAAATTATACGGATCTTTGATCAGCTGCTGCGCCAGATCGGATTGGGGTTTAGGCAAGGTCTGGCTAAAATTGGTGACTGCGCTACCTTGGCGTTCGTAAAGACGGCTCTCAATCTGCATCTCCAAGATGGCGCGGCTCCAGCCGTTTTCAAGGGTCTGCTGAATGTACCAAACCCGCTGCTCTGGCGCTTTTACGCGATCCAGCAAGACACAGTTATGGAACCAGGGAATTTGTCCAGCAGCCTGCTGGACAATTTGCTCGTCAGGGTAAGCCTCGGCAAAAGCCCGCATATAGAGCAGGTTTGTACGGGAGAACCCCTTTATATCCGGGAACTCCCGTTTCAAGTCTTTGGCAAGCCGGGCAATTACCTTAGTTCCCCACCCTTCATCCTGCTGGCGTTGTAAAATCTCCCTGCCGATCTGCCAATAAAGCAGCACTAACTCTTGGTTAACAGCAAGTGCCGCCCGCATTTGCGCTGTGCGAACACGCTGTTTAAGGGTGGTTAGAAAAGCGTCATAGTTGGTCAGTTCAGGAAAAAGGGAATCGGTCACAGTGAAGAACGTATCGGGCGGTTATTGTATTTTACATTAGCTGTAGTAGCCGCGTGTTTGTGAATAGGCAATCATTTATACTCGTTCAACACGTAAAACCTAATGCCCCCTGCTATGTACGATGCGTAAGTCCTAAATATATCGACGCGGCGTATAAACCCAAACACCACCATCGCCTCGCTCTATTGTCCGCGTCTGAGTTGAACCAACAATAATGACCGTTCGCATATCGGCAGCTTCTGGTGCTAACTGGTCAAGAGTTATCACCTTGACAGCTTGCCCTGGTCTACCAAGATTACGCGCTAACACAACTGGGGTATTAGGCGATCGCCACCTCAGCAAAATATCTCTCGCTTGTGCAAGTTGCCAGGTACGCTCTTTAGAAACAGGATTGTAGAAGGCAATCACAAAATCACCTTGGGCAGCAGCGGTAATTCTTTGTTCGATAATTGACCAAGGCTTCAAGATGTCAGAAAGGGAAATCGCGCAGAAGTCATGACCCAAAGGAGCACCAATTGCCGCCGCTGCTGCTTGCATTGCCGAAATACCAGGAGCAACCTGAATGTCAATGCTATTCCATTCAGGTTTAGCATAACGATCAAGTACCTCGAAGATAGCTGCTGCCATGGCATAAATACCAGGGTCACCAGAGGAAACCACTGCGACCGATCGCCCTTGGGCTGCCAAATCCAGCGCCATCATTGCCCGTGCTTCTTCTTCTCGGTTATCAGACTCGTGCCGTTTACCATTGCCAAGGCAACCCACTAAATCGAGGTAAGTTTTGTATCCTACCAAATCTGTTGCCGACTTGAGTATCTCTTTTACCTCAGGAGACATCCACTGCGACCCACCGGGACCTGTACCAATAATTGCTAACCGACCGCGTGGCTGACCTGTGGTATTCGGGTCTATCGGTTGGGGTGAGATGGCGATCGCCACTTCAGGCAATGGAGAAAAAATTAGCTGACCCGATGCACCTGCTGCTGCCAGTGCTACTGCTTGAACCGGGGTATAACCTGCTGACAGCAAACCTGACATATCAGTTGCATTGAAGAAGCGTACTGATACTCCAAATGCGCTAGCAACTGCGTGGATTTCTGGATAAGCAGATGCCGTGATCATTGCAAAAACCCCTGCCACTGATGCAGTTGCGAGTTTAGCATCTGCTAGTAGCTGTTGTACTGCCACTGCTGAGGCAGTTCCCAAAAGGGCGATCGCCACAGTTGCCGGGTGGTAAACCAGAATGTTGGGTTCAGGAGTGATTGCGCGTTCGGTAATCAGGATAGTCAAATCTCCGTTGGGGTCAATCGGTAGCGCACTCGCACCTACCCAAGGCGCAGTGCCATCTATTCTCACCGTCGCACCTGCCAGTAAATCTGACATAAAGGACTTCGCCTGTTCCGGGTTTGCCAAGCAGTAGCCAGTGGGGGGATTCTCCAGCACTATTCCAAACCGGACATCCCCAGTTGTGGTGATTGCTGGTTTTACACCAAGTGCAAGAGCAATGCAGCGTGCCAAATCGTTCACCCCATTGAGTCCACCCAGCAACGGCACTACGGCGCTACCATCTTCAGCAACAGCCAGCACAGGTGGTTCCTGTCGTTTATCACAAAGCATCGGTGCGAGAGTCCGGATCAGAATACCAGCAGCACAAATGCCAATAATTGGCGTTCCAGCAGCGAACAACTCCCGCAGTGTCTCGCCAAAATTCGTAAAGCTGACATCGACATATTCCGTGCGATTTGCTAACCCGTAGAGCGTTGCCCCTGGAATAACGTTGACAATTTGCCGCGCCACTGGTATACTTTTACTACCAAGCACTACAACCACAGGTGCAGGATTTGAAGTCATAATTGATACTG
>CAZZXJ010000303.1:0-7723 GCA_964657905.1 uncultured Stigonema sp. | reverse complement strand
TTTAATTTTTAATTCTGCCAAGCTGTACTAGTTTGACTATTTTGGCACAACTCTAATAATTCGTTAGCTGAGTAAAATTTTTGGCTTGAGTTGTAAATAACGCAATGCCATTGTGTAGAAAATTTACAAGCAAACTCAAGCGCCATTTGTTCGCTGTCTAGTTCTTTGCTAACATCAAGCAGGATATGACTTTGTGGAATACCCCCAAGCTTTTGTCTAATCACCTCAATTTCATTAGCATCAAAATTTTTTAGCTCATTATTATCTAAAGCAATCCAAACATGAATATTTCCTTTGGACAGACGTCCATCATATAAGTTATCTGGATGTAGCACTACTCCTGATTTTTCTAAAAAAGTGGTGAATTCCTTTTGTTTAATATCAGTACTAGAAATCAGGGAAAGAGGTTCGGGCATAGATTATACTCCTAGTCTGGATAGTAATCCTAATATTTCCTCTTGATTCCTAACCATATAACCCCTAGCATTGATAATATCTTGTTCCGGAGTTAGTTTATAATTAGGTGCGTACAGAATGACAGGCTTTCTCAAAGGATTCAAATCAGGGTTTGAAATTAATTTTTGAATTTGCTTCAACTTACGGGAGGTCTGTGTTGTTACTTCAATAATAGCGCTAGTAGTTTCCACATGAATTTCACCAATTGAGCCATTCAACCCTACTTCTTTATTGAAGCTTATTAACTCGAATCCTGCTTGAATGATGCCATTAGCCACTATGCCTTCTAAAACCTTTTTAGGATCACATGAGTTGAGTGATTGATTAATAGCGTCATCAAATGCGCTAGCCACAGCCTATGGATGGTTGATGCTGGATATATTGCCACACAGCATTATAGGGTAGACAGTGCTAGCCATACAACTGACGCAAGTTATTATTATACTGAGCTACACTACTCATCTGCAGATCTCAAAAAAAGCTCTTTCTGTTGGTCGAGGGCTTTGCTTCTATTTATACGCAATAATACTTTTTTAGCCTGCGTAGACAGAGAGAAGTCCTGAAGGCGAGCCAGCCCCTACGGAGAGAAACCCGCCGTAGGGAATTTCGGAGCTTTGTTTTTGTAGACGCGACTTTAGTCGTCGAGCGCTTTACAAATCAAACAAATATGACTAAGGGAACTCCAACAAATAAATTATCCAATATTGTGGGGCGGGCAGGATGCCCACCCCACAAGAAATAGTTGGATATTTTTTTACTTGGAAATTCCTGCCTTTTGTTGTTCTTGGCAATCATTGATTGAATGAGCGCGATTCCGAAAATGTTTCAACGTTACCAAGGTTTCCGTTTTGGTTGCGAAGTGCTTAGGCTGCACTATGCGATCGCGCACAACTTCTCGTCCTTACAGCAATTTTCAGGTAACCACAGTCGTAGGGGCGAACGGTGAGACAGCCCTGTTCGCGCAGCGTCTCCCCTTGGGAGAAGGAGGGTTTCCCGACAGAGGGGACTGCGTTAGCGTAAGCGTTGCGATCTTCCGGTACTCCGGCGTCGGAACGAGCGTCACCCGAAGGGCCGTTCGCCCTTACAAATGGTGTGGTTCGTTTATGTGAAAACTGCTGTAAGGGCGATCGCAAAGGAGTTGGTTGGAAGTTTTGGAATCAGACAACACAAAAGAGCAAAAGTAAAGTTTTGTCACCTAGATTTTAGGGATATTGCCGCGACTAGTGCATTTGAAGTACACATTAACAATAGCTCGGAAGTGAGAACATTCATGATTCAACCAATTGTCTGGGTACACGGAGACTGTCTGAGTCCTCAAAACCCGGCACTCCAAGAATACCCAGACGCCTCACTTTTATCTATGAATGCTTGCTAGAGTTACCCGTCGTCATCCGCCGTGGGAATGTGGCGCAAGAAGTTTTAGCTTTTGCCAAAGAACATAATGCTAACAAAGTCCTCACAGTAGACAGTCCCAGTCCTCGGTTTGATGCCATTTGCAATGAAATTGAGCGTTCTTTGCCAGTGGAAATTCTGGAAGTCGAGCTATTTTTTGAGTACGACGGCTATATCGACCTCAAGGGCTTCTCCCGCTACTGGAAAGTGGCAGAAAAGTATGTGTTTGAATAAACCTCACTATTGTGGCTCGTCTTCTGTGCGTGCCTGCAACGCCTGTAACTGTTTAACCGATAACCCAGTTACCCTTGCTACCTGCTCTACAGGCATACCAGTGTTCAGCAAATTCATTGCCACTTCTAGTAAAGCTTCTTCTCTGCCTTCGGCTTTGCCTTCGGCTTTGCCTTCCTGCAAAATATCTTGATAAATAACTGACTCACGCATAATTTCTGCCCTCAAAACTCGTCTAATTATCTCCTTCTCTAATACTAAACCAGCCAAAACAGCAGCGGAAGCGGCTACATTTGCCTGAGTTCGAGATTCTGTTATCCCATTGATTTCCCTTGCCACTTGGTTGAGTACACCTTGTGGGTCTGCTGTGCGACTTAATACAGCAAATGGTAGCAGTCCTGGTGTTCTCAAAAATACCTCAGTGGGCTGCTCCCATAGCCGAATTACCTCAAATTCATGACGTGTTCCTGGGATAGAGAATGTATTCTGGTATACCATTTCTGAACTGGTCTGTTTCAAATAAATTACCACTTGACGCATTCCCTTGTCAGGAAAGCGGCGATAGCCGCGCAGTCGGTAATCAATCATCCGAAAGGGAATATCGGCTTTGGGTTGGGTTTGAAATTCTAAGTGCAGTACTGTTTGGTCTGACTGTAGCAGAATTAATGCATCAGCGCGAATTGGTTCTAGAGAGAGTTCCGAAGGACTGAGTTCGGTTAAGGTAATTGGTTTTTCTAACAGCCAAGTGGCAAAGTCTGTGGAGAAGTTTTCGGCAAGGAATTTACAAACATTATCAAACATTTTGAAAGGTAAACTATCTGCTGCGTCTACACATAACCTCGGTTCTAGCTGAGTGCGATCGCCTATACCATTTCCATCAATGCAAAAGACATTTCCGAAAAATGCCAATGCCTAGAGAGGCATTGAGCCGAGAACACATTTGGGACAATATTTGCAGATTACAGCTATTTTCAGGTAAATAGCTGTAAACAGGATTCGTACTTAATGCAAAGATAAGTATGATCGTAAGTTGATGTTAAAGTACATCTGCATTGAATTGCGTTTTTTCAAGATGATTTTTGGTTATACGCGCCCGTTTTTGGAGCGCTCATCCCGGCTTTTTCACGGTTTATACGTCCAGTTTTTCCAAATCTGAACGTATAACCTATTTTGTAGCTAGGCGCGTTGTTTTATATGTGCTTACTATCGCAACGCCTATCTATTCTCTAGTTGCTAAAAGCATCCTTGATTTTATCAACAGTGCTTTCAACAACATTCTTTGTTTTGTCTACTGCCTTCTGAGTCCTAGCCGCATCTTCCTCTGCTCTTTTGTGAATTCGAGCCGTATCTCTATGAGCTTTGCGCTCAACAAAACTACCATTGTCATCCGTTGCTTGCTCAACTTTAGCAGCATTGTTCTTTGCAGTTTGCTCAACCTGATCAGCCGTATCTCGGATGAAATTCTTGGCTCGTCCAGCATCTTCACTTGCTTTGTCTTTAACCTGATTGCCCAAGTCTGCCGATGCAATCAAGTTTACCGCAGGATTAGCCATTGCTACGGTGTTCGAGAAAAATGCACCTTGCCAAACGAAGGCGATCGCTGACACACAAAACAGAGTTGTAGCCAGAAAGCGTCCTACAGTCGAAAGCCGATTCATAAAATAATTCAGTTTCATAAAATACAATCTCCGTGAGATTTAGCATCCTATTTTTACTTCATTTGGCTCATCAGCTAAATCTTTCCCTAGACAGAGGTTCTTCCGTCATAAGTTGTTGAACGAATTCGCTCTATCAATTTGCAATTCGGAACGTGAGATGGCGTAGTATACTACATCTTGACCGTAGTAGAGAGTTTTTTTTGATACTTCATCCTGACTTTTTGAATCACGGTTACTGAAGCGATGTTTTCAGGGTTGGCAATGGCAACAATTCGTTCCAGCTTTACGAAGCAAAACCCGTATTTCAGAGTTGCTACAGAAGCTTCTGTAGCAATTCCCATGTTCCAATAATGCTTATCGAACATAATACTCCCTTTCTGGCAGAAGATTAGACGTCTCCAGAAATTAACTATGCATTACCTGAAATCCTTGTAGAAACGCGATCTGGCACTTCGTGCCGCAACGAGAGGCGCGTCTCTACATTCTTTTTCGGAGATGTCTATTACCTATAAACAACCGCCAAGACGAGGCAGCCCTGCAGGAGGGTTTCCCGACAGAGGCGACTGCCGTGCCAAGAACGGTAATTTTGTAGCGGTTCGGGAGTAGCCAAGTTCAACTTCAAGGCCGAAACAGTTCATCTAGATCCTCAGGGGTAAACTGCCTTAATCGCAGTCGAGCAGTTTCAGTCTCTGGCACGGTGTCAAGGTAGAAATGCGAACATTACATTCAGAATGTATAATTTTTGTATTGTAAAAATTAATATAATGTTCTAATATGATTAGTTCCAAACCTTTAAAGAATTTTGACACAAAATACCGTCGGCGTGACAATGACTGGCGGTTGTTTTTACGTTTAGTACCTTATGCCCGTCGTAGTAGAGGACTGCTGGTACTCTGTGTGTTGCTACTCGTGCCGATCGCAGTAGCTAACGCCGTGCAACCACTGCTTATTGGACAGGCTATCTCCGTAATTCGCAAAGAACCTAGCACCTACCAATTTCTCAGGACTCGCCCATTATTACAAGGGCTAAATATTCTCGAGGTGTTGTTGCTGATCACGGTGTCTGTACAACTTTTATTTACAGGTGTTCAAGGTTATCTGGTGCAGAAGGTAGGACAACAAATCACTGCGGCAATTCGCCAAGACTTATTTCAGCATGTAACATCTCTAGCAGTACGCTTTTTTGACAAGACACCCGTAGGTAAATTAATTACCAGGCTCACTAATGATGTGGAAGTGTTGGGAGATGTGTTTTCCACAGGGGCGATCGGCATTGTGTCGGATTTGTTTACCATGCTGGTGATTATCGGTATTATGTTTTCCATTCAATGGGAACTTGCTTTGTTGCTGCTGTTAATGCTGTTGCCCGTTACAGGGTTAATTGTTTACTTCCAGCAACAGTACCGCATCGGCAACTACAAAGCGCGGGATGAACTTTCTATACTTAATTCCCAGCTACAAGAAAATATTGTCGGTATTAATGTAGTGCAATTGTTCCGGCGAGAAAAATTCAATTCTGAATTGTTTCGTGCTACCAACAAGCGTTACATCCGAGAGCTGGATCAGACCATCTTTTATGATTCAGCGGTTTCGGCAACGCTGGAATGGATTGCCCTGATTGCTGTTGCAGGTGTTCTATGGGTGGGCGGTGTTTTGCTTTTACAAAAACAGTTGACTTTTGGTGTCTTATCTGCGTTTGTATTGTATGCTCAGCGATTATTCGACCCCTTGCGGCAGTTTGCAGAAAAATTCACGACAATTCAAGCTGGTTTTACTGCTATTGAGCGCGTTAGTGAGATTTTGGATGAACCGATAGAAATCAGCGATAGCAGCAATCCTCGATTCTCCATTTTGGATTCCAGATTGGGGTATATCGATGAGCTTCCAAGATTGGAGGACACTGATGAGCAACCAGATGATCTAAACTCTCAAATGGCAAATCCCAAATCGAAACTGGGAGAAATCAGCTTTGAACACGTCTGGTTTGCCTACAAAGATGATGATTATGTGATTAAAGACCTAGACTTCACGATTCATCCTGGTGAGAAAATTGCCTTAGTAGGTCCTACCGGTGCAGGTAAAAGTTCTATCATTCGTCTTTTGTGTCGCCTCTATGAACCAAGCAAAGGACGCATTCTGGTAGATGGAATAGATATCCGAGAATTACCCCAAGCAGAACTGCGCCGTTACATGGGAGTGATTTTGCAAGAAGGCTTTTTATTTGCTGGCGATGTCAAAAGCAACATCACCCTAGGAGATAGCTACACCTTTGAAGAAATTCAACAAGCGGCAGAAAAAACTAACATCGCCCAGTTTATTGCACAACTGCCTCAAGGCTACGATACTAAACTCAGAGAACGCGGTACAAATCTTTCTAGTGGTCAAAAGCAACTTTTAGCTTTTGCCCGTGCAGCTATTCGCGATCCGCAAATATTGGTACTGGATGAGGCGACGGCGAGTCTAGATGTGGGGACAGAAGCCTTAGTTCAGAAAGCTTTAAACGAGCTGTTGGTGGGACGTACTGCCATTATCATCGCTCACCGCTTGTCTACCATTCGCAATGTGGATCGAATTTTTGTGCTGAAGCAGGGAGAATTAATCGAACAGGGAAGTCATGAAGAACTGCTACAGCAAGGGGGACTGTATGCCGCTTTGCATAATCTGCAAATGTTGGGCAAGACATAGTGAGGGGCGTAGGGAATGGAAGATTGGGTAATGGCTAATGAACAATTAGCAATTCCCCATTCCCGTTTCAATACCGTTTGTCGTAAAACAAAATTGTGTAGTAAAGCGAGGGATCAACCCGGTCTGTGAAGCGAGAGTAGAAATAGTACTCTTGGGTGGAGTCAGGGTTGTTGTGTTCTGATTGATTGTTTTGGAGCACTTCTGGTTGGCTAAGAAGTTGGGTATCTGTAATCAGTGCAGCTAATTTTGACCATGTAACAGAAAAGGGATTTTGTAGATACCGCAGGATCGGTGATTTCTTTTCCTTAGAAGGCAATTCTACTTCTTCTAAATTATCTAGAGGCCGATCATCTGTATTCTTCGACATAGGTGTTCTCCTTTAAGACATTTCACTCGCCATCCTGGCTATATTCTTAATAGCTATAAGTGAAATTGACTGATGCAGTTTGTCTCTACCCTTGGGAGTCAAGATTAAGTCGTTACAGACATTTATAAGCAGATACTATGACATTATTATTAGCGCTCGATTTTGGTGGAACTAAGCTGGCGGCGGCGATGGTAAATGCGGGTTATAGGGAATGGCTGGGTTATGAACGTCGCCTTTCGCCTCCGAATGCAAATGCTAATACTTTAAACTGCGATCGCCCTGAATGTCCCAATACCCGAACAGAACACTCCAATTTGGCTACAACCTGCTAACATCTGTTCATTGTTATTGTGGATTAGTAGCTCAACTCTATATGGATATGAACAACGGTATTTTATAACTTTTACAGCAATGGCGGAGTATCAGAAGCCTTTTTGATTTCAGCATTTGGTAGCGATGCGGTTTTGTATGCTTGCTGAGGGTGATTTGGTTGAGCAGGATATTTGAGTTCTAGTAACCCCTGCTCTAACATTAGGTTTATGTAATGAGTCCGAATAGTGTCTGGGCTACGCTCCAACAGTTCGGATAATGTTTTGAGAAGCAAATATTGTCCTGAACAAAGCTGAAGAATGGTACTTTGCATCAATTCTGGGCTGACTCGTTTTTTGTCTCGGACAGGAGCAGCAATTTCCAGTAAAGAGGGAGTTGTATTATGCTCGGAGTTCGGCTCGTTATGCTCGGAGCTTGGAAGTAGCGAGAGCAAATCTGGTTGCCCTTTGTTCACCAGAGAATAGTATGTTCCACGACCACGACCAGTGCGTTCCAACCAACTATTATTAACCAAGTACTTGAGGCACTCGCCTATGTCTCTGGGATGTTCCGGACTGTAAAATTGAATGTCAATATTACAAATATCTCCAAATTGATGCGCTAG
>CAZZXJ010000302.1:0-7749 GCA_964657905.1 uncultured Stigonema sp. | reverse complement strand
TCCCCCCCTCAGACGAGATGCCAAACCTAGGCGACACCTCCATGCTGGATTTGTTCCGACTGGAAGTAGAAGCTCAGGCAACCATCTTAAACGAGGGACTGTTATCCCTTGAAAACCAGCCCCAGTCGGCTCAGGCACTGGAGTCATTAATGCGGGCTGCCCATTCGGTCAAAGGAGCCGCCCGGATCGTTGCCATCGACGCGGCGGTTCAACTGGCGCACGTTATGGAGGACTGCTTTGTTGCTGCCCAGAAGCATACCGTTACCCTGGAGGCAGATCAGGTGGATGTCCTGCTCGTGGGGGTTGATCAACTCCTAAATATTAGCCAGCTTGAGCCAGGAGATTTAAATCACTGGCTTAGGGAACACGCTCAGGAAATTGCCACAACCAGAGAGGAAATCTCCGCTATACTCACACCCGGATCTGCTCCCAAGGTAAAGGCGCAACGCCCACAGCAGCAAGTAGACACCGCCACCGCAGAGATAACAGCACCACAAGAGCAGCGCGAATCAGATATAATACCTGTCTCCAACCAGGCGCTAGCCACTACCGCCCCAAAGGAGTTAACCAAGACAACACCCAGTCATCTGGAAACGGTCAACCAGTCTACAACAGCACATCTAGCCCCTGCTGCCGACCGGGTTGTGCGAGTCAGTGCCGAAAACCTGAATCGCATCATGGGTTTGGCAGGGGAATCTCTGATTGAAGCGAACTGGCTACAGCCGTTTGCTGATTCCCTGATACTCCTCAAGAAACGGCAACTAGAATTGTCGAAAATTCTGGAAAATTTGCAGCACGCTCCTGACCGCAGCCAAGTTACTCAAGATGACGACAGATATATAGAAATGGCTCGACAAAAAGAGCGAGAATGTCGGGAGATTCTAGGCGATCGCCTCAATGAACTGGAATTGTTTGCCCGTCGCACCGCTAGTCTTTCAGATCGGCTTTACCGGGAAGTAATTTCCTCTAACATGCGTCCGTTCACCGATGGGGTGCAGGGGTTTCCCCGGATGATTCGGGATTTGGCAAGAAAGCTGGGTAAGCAAGTGACATTAGAAATTATTGGCAAATCTACCCCGGTAGACAGAGATATTTTAAAGAAACTAGAAGCTCCCCTCACCCATATTCTACGGAACTCCGTCGATCACGGGATTGAAATGCCTGAAGAGCGGTTAGCGGCTCTTAAACCAGCAGAAGGAACGGTAAAACTGGAAGCCGTCCACCGAGGGGGGATGCTATCAATTACCATCTCCGACAATGGCAGGGGAATCAACCCAGAGTGGCTGCGTCAAAAAGTTGTCAGCAAGAACCTGACTACCGCAGAAATGGCGGCGCAACTCACCGACAGCGAACTGATGGAATTTCTGTTTTTGCCCGGATTTTCCACGGCGAAGCAGGTCACTGAAATTTCTGGTCGCGGTGTTGGTTTGGATATCGCCAAAAGCATGGCACAGGAAGTCGGTGGCAACGTGCGAGCAAGTTCTCAACCGGGAAAAGGCACCATTTTTAACTTCCAGTTACCCCTGACGCTGTCCGTTGTCCGCACCCTGCTGGTGGAAATATCGGGTGAACCCTATGCCTTCCCGTTAGCACGTATCGACCAGATTGTGCTCTTGAATAAAAAACAAATATCTTCAGTGGAAAACCGACAATATTTCACTCTAGATAACAAAAATATCGGTTTGGTGTCTGCCTACCAGGTGTTGGAGTTGAAGGAATTTCCATCCAAGTCTGACAGTTTGTCGGTTGTTGTGATGAGTGAACAATCAGACTATTACGGCTTGGTGGTAGATCGATTTCTGGGTGAGCATGATCTGGTGGTCAGACCATTAGATCCCCGCATGGGTAAAGTTCAGGATGTGAGTGCGGCTGCTCTCATGGGTGATGGTTCTCCCATTCTGATTATAGATGTTTCGGATTTAATGCGCTCTATTGACAATCTGCTCAATAACCGTCGGTTGAGCCATTTCATTAGTGATGCAGTAGTCGCGGTAGAGGTAGACCCCCGCAAGAGTGTTCTGGTGGTTGATGACTCCATTACCGTACGCGAAATGGAGCGGAGGTTACTGGAAAACAAAGGATACCGGGTAGACGTGGCAGTGGATGGTATGGAGGGTTGGCACACGGTTTCCGCCAAAAACTATGACTTGGTGATCAGTGATGTTGATATGCCGCGCATGAACGGGATCGAGTTCGTTAGCAAGATTAAGAACGATCCAAAACTTCAGGCGATTCCAGTAATTATTGTCTCTTATAAGGACAGTGAAGAACACCGCATTCAGGGTCTGTCCGCTGGTGCTGATTATTACTTAACTAAAGCAAGTTTTCATGACGACACGTTGGTGAATGCGGTAATTGATTTAATTGGTCCTTAATCATTGGTCTTTGTTAAGAATGTGTAATATCAAATCCGGTTGATTGCACATGGTATTTGTAGGGGCACAGCAGTGCTGTGCCCCTACCGTTTGTGTGTTCATTTAAGCGGATTTGATATAAAACAGAAACAGAGTTTCACACGCAGGAAATATTTGAGGATAAAGAACCATTTGAGGATCAAGGGTTCTGTTGCAAAAACTTGTTGAACAGGACTTACGTAAAAATTGCTAAAAAGCTTAATTTATTGAACCGCTTTCAAAGCTTTGCAGAAAAACCTTATGTCTTTAATTTGTCTGAGGGGATAATTAAACGTAAGGATTCAAGTTAAGGATTTGCGCTTGGTAGGGGAGTACGTCAATGATATAATGATCAAAGGCAAAGTACAACGATTAATATAGCAATCCTAAATGATTCGTGAACGCGGAGAAACCCGGTTTCTGAGGCAACGCACAATTCAAATAGGATTGCTATATATACTGCTGACGCTGCAAGCAAGGTTCAAACATGACAAAAGTGGAAGCTACTCAGGCACAAGAAAAGTTTTCGGAACTTCTTGCCCTTGTGGGAGAAGGACAGGAACGTATTATCATTGAGTCGGAAGGACAGGTCGTTGCAGCAGTCATCAGCTATGCTGACTTAAAGCATTTGGAAGCGTTGGAAGATGCAAGGGATGTGGCAGATTTTCAACGTGCAGTAACTGAGAGTAACGGTGAGTCTGATTCAGTAGAAGAAGTGATTAATTACTACAACGAACTTCATGAAACCGATTTTACAGCGGAAAATATTCGCCAATGAGTGACCGGAGATTTGATAAATGAAAAGGGCGTTGCTGATTCCATCTATGAAAATGATTTTACGTGCGGACCAAAATCCTTGTAGAGACGTAGCAGTGCTACGTCTCTACATCCGGATTCATATCTCAATTCAGCAAAGCCATGAAAGGCAATGTCTTTGACAAGTTAGTTTTATTCATACAGAACCTGGAACAACAAGGAATTAGCTACGCGTTGGCGCATCATCGCGAAGAAGCCATTATGGTGACTGTAGCTGTACCAGGAGAACGATGGGAAGTTGAATTTTTGAGTGATGGGTCGGTAGAAGTTGAGAAATTTATCAGTAATGGAGAGATTAGTGGAGAAGAAGCTTTAAATGAGCTATTTGCTCGGTATTTAGAACCGGAAAATCGGAGAGAGCGAATCTCATCAAAATACTGAGTTGGCATCTTTGAAGAGATAAAGCGTGGAATGGTTAAGAGGCAAAGTAGCTTTGGTGGGCAGTGTTCAGCCAATGACTGGACTCCCTTATAGTTATTTATTAACAACTAAAAAAAATCATATGAGAGTGGCGATCGTAAGTGACATGATAATGACAGTAGAGACACTGCGGCGCGTACTGATGACTGTCCCTGATTATCAAGTGGCTTGGGTAGCAAACGATGGTGTCCAAGCGATCGCCAAATGTGCTAAAGATACTCCTGACCTGATTTTGATGGATTTGCTCATGAAAGGAGTGGATGGGGTAGAGGTAACTCGTCAGATTATGAAAAACTCTCCCTGTGCCATTCTGGTGGTGACTGCTAATGTTGAGAAACATGCCGCTAAAGTATTTGAAGCGATGGGATGTGGAGTACTCGATGCAGTTAGTACGCCAGTTTTGGGATCGAGTAGCAACCCGTCAGATGCCCAAGAGTTGCTTGCTAAAATTGCTACCATTAGTAAACTGAAAGGAATTTCAACCCCAACTGCAAAATCCACAACTCCGACCCAGAGTCCCAAAGCCCAAATTCCAAGGTTCACATCCTATGTCCCAAAGCTGGTGGCGATCGGTTCTTCTACTGGTGGACCAAACGCCTTGGCAACAATTCTCTCTGACTTACCAGCAAATTTTGCTGCAGCAGTAGTGATTGTCCAGCATGTAGATGCTCAGTTTGCACCTGGTTTAGTCGAATGGTTGAATCAGCAGACACCCCTTGAGGTCTTGATGGCATCCGCAGGCAGCCGTCTGGAAGTCGGAAAAGTATTGATTGCTGTGACGAACGATCACTTATGTTTGCAGTCAAATTTGAGTTTAAGTTACACGAAAGACCCTATTGATTATCCCTATCGTCCTTCAGTTGATGTGTTTTTCAAAAGCGTAGCCCAGCACTGGCACCGCCAAGGCACTGCTGTGCTACTGACAGGTATGGGCAGAGATGGAGCCCTTGGGCTGAGTCTCCTGCGCACCAAGGGATGGCACACCATCGCCCAAAATCAAGCAACCTGCGTGGTTTATGGCATGCCAAAAGCAGCAGTGGAGTTGGGTGCTGCCGTGGAAAGTTTGCCGATAGAAGCGATCGCTTCTACGTTAATTAAGCGATTAGCAATTAGTCGTTAAGTAGGTTGGCGCACATAAGGGATTTCCAAGTAAAAAAATATCCAACTATTTCTTGTGGCATAAGCTCTAAGCGCCCGTCCTATCAACTGGGCGGGCAGGATGCCCACCCCACAATATTGGATAATTTATTTGTTGGAGTTCCCTAACATTATATCATGTCATGTCCGGTAAATCACTTATAATTCCCACTCCACCCCACCCCGCCAAAGCTGTGCTTTGTCTCCCCTCCCCGCACGCGGGGAGGGGTAGGGGGTGGGGTGCTTTTATTATAAGTAATCAAGCGGACATGATATTACAGTAAATTTCATTTAAGTACTCCCTTCCCGCCCAAAGAATACCTATTAATGAACCGCAGAGGCAAAGGAGTTTGCAGAGAAAGAGATAGGTAATTTTCTAGCGGGAAGGGAGTAGACCACAATATGACTGTAGGGGCGGGGTAACCCCGCCCTTACAATGTGGCGCGGGTTCAATTGAAAACTCCTGTAAGTATGTAAATAAATGTTAAAAGTAGGGTGCGCAATAGCCGAGAGTACGGCATCAAAGTGGTGATATCGAGCTTATAACTTAATCTCTCTCCATGCCTGAGCAGAGGCAAAACGACTTAGATGTTTGACGTTAGTGGTAGCTATAACAATGTATCGACTGGGAAATTCTTCTTTAAGCATCTGCCACTGAGTGCAGATTATAATGTCAACATCAAGGGTTTTATCATCAGCCGTTGGCATTCCTCGAAGGCGGGCTGATGCCCACAGTGAGGCGGATTGTGTTAATAGTAAGGGTGAAACAGGTAAAAAAGTTATTAATTCTCTCAGTTCATCTAAATTTTTAATACTATTAAGATGAGGCTTTCTATTAGTTTCCAAAATCATGCTTCTCCTAACTTCATAATCGCATAAATCAGAAGAACAAATATAAACTCCCTGAGAAAGCAACCTATATATCCATTGTTCACAATCACTTACTTCACCTACTTTATTAGGGTTGGCAAGGATTCCTAATACCCCAGAGTCTATAAAAACTATCATGATTGTGAATATAACTTCTGACCTGGGAGCCTTAAAGCATCAATTCTGATCTTGAATTCCTCAAATAATTCTGATCGCTCCTTTGATTCTTCTTCAGACATATTTTGATGGCGTTCTATACGTTTAGCTAAAAGAGCGATAGCTTTTTGATTTTTCCGTAACTGCTCGTCTTTATCCCAAGCTAAATATGTGGCGGTAATTTTTCGGTCGAGATCTAATTGCAAAATTTGCTTTAACGCACTAGCATCTGATGCTTCTAAATAAATTGGGCTAGAATACCCCTCTAAAATGAGGTCATAGCCAATGTTATTGGTATTAGTATTTGGAATCAGTGCAACAAAACGAACTATATTCAAAATTTTCCCGCTAGGGAGTTCTACTGGGTTATTCATACACGCAAAATATCATCGACTTCTGCTTACTAGTTTACCAAAACGACGCTAAACTATCGAATTAACTAAGTCCCCAGTGCAGATTGCTGGCAAAATGTAAAGATAATTTAACTTTCTCTTCAATGCCAAATAACGAGCAGTAATATCTCCCTGACGATACTGCACAGTTTGCTGTTGGATGCCGAGAGATTGTGGCCACATTACCTCTGCTTCTGGGTACTCTGCAACAACAGTGAGAGTGGAACCAGGAGCAACGTATTGATCCATCTGCTGAATAATGTGAGAAATATGATTATTCCAACCCAGAATTAAAGTATTTTCAGCTTTGGGAGGCTCTCGTTTCCTAAGTTGAATAGCTTGATGATCCATAGGAAACTCAGAAAGTCCCGAAAGATGAATTGTATCATCATCTGCGCTAATGACGACCAGTTGTTCGGCTGCTTGTAACTGTGTGTGTATGGGTGGGTTGAGTACAATCGTATGATCGCGTTTGATGCCAATCACAGCAGAATCGTTATAAGCTAGGAGAGCCTGCCCGTAGGTCTTGCCCCGTAAAGTAGGTACGTCGGTAAAGTAAATTTCATTGCCATTGAAATCCAGCATATCCATGTAGACAACCGACAAACCCGACTGTCGGGAAGTTTGTACGATGATACGTGAAAGCACGTCTTGTGCCAGCACAACCTCTACTTCGTTACCCCCAATGACCTGGATGACATCAAGAGTCTTGGGGTTTTCGACTTGAGTCACGATGTGATAAGCTTGGGGAACTGCTCGCGGAATATTAGTGATTGCCAGTAAGGTCTTAACCAGTTGAACATCACCATGGTTGTGGGGTGCGTTTAGAATCAATCTTGAGCGTGCAGTTTGAATATTAACCATGCCTAGGTCAGTCATGTTACTGGGACTGCCTGTGCGGCATACCAAGCGAATTCGGTGAAGTTTACCAAGGACTTCGTGCAGTTTATCTTCCATCTGGGCTTTATTCTCTTCGCTGAGAATAACAATGCAGGTATCAGGTCGATTAGCATTCGCTAAGGCTAGTTCAGAGATGAGGGTAAACACTGGGAGTGACCAGCCCAGAATCACAATGTGATCCATTTCAATGACCCGAGATCGTCCTCGACGCAGATTTTCGATCTTTGCGTCAATGCCACTGGAGACAATACCAATTAGTGTACTGACGCCGAAGATGCCACCAAAGGTAACAATTAGCATGGCGAGGCGAAACATCCAGCCTTTGTCGTTGCTGATTGCGCTTGTATCTATGGTGTGCCTCATAACATTCCAAATCGCCTCTAGGAGATTGCGATCGCTGCCTTCTGGCATAATAGCCGTAAAGCTGATCAACATTGCCATCAAAAGGATAAACGCTAAACACACCAATCCCAGTCCACCAATCAGGGCAACAGTGCCTTTAGACATGAAGTTATCAAAACGGTAGCGCAATCGCTCTACAATAGTAGTTTTAGTCATCTTGTAATCTTATTATGAATTGCTTTTGATGCAGAGGGAGTTAGGTACTGCTTTCTTCTGGTAAGAAGCGCTTTTCCTGAAATGACTTCCTTGAAATATGTATGGTG
>CAZZXJ010000301.1:0-7766 GCA_964657905.1 uncultured Stigonema sp. | reverse complement strand
CCCATGCCCCATGCCCACGAAATCCCACTCCTTGTAGGGGTGGGATGAGTTTAAATGTACTAGTGTTAATTTATATATCCAAATATAGTAAATTCCCGATATCTGTGTCAATGATCGTGTATCTGGCACTCCAGCAAGTAGTATGTTGACTGCATCATTCTGCCGCACTGGGAGATGCAGTTTCAAAGGAAGTGTTTGATGAACGTTGTGCTCCTGTATCCCCTTTTTCCAAAAAGCTTTTGGTCGTTTGAGAAGACGTTGGCATTGCTGAATCGCAAAGCGATGTTGCCACCGCTTGGGTTGGTGACAGTCGCCGCGATTTTGCCCCAAGAATGGGAATTTAAGCTAGTAGATCGCAATGTGCGCGAAGTTACCCAAGCAGAATGGGATTGGGCAGATTTGGTGATTCTGTCCGCCATGATCGTACAAAAAGAAGATTTATTAGAGCAGATCCAGGAGGCGAAACGTAGAGGAAAACGGGTAGCAGTAGGTGGTCCCTACGCAACTGCATTACCTCACGAAGTAATGAATGTTGGGGCAGACTATTTGATTTTGGATGAAGGAGAGATAACTTTGCCCCTCTTTGTCGAAGCGATCGACAGAGGCGATAAATCGGGAATATTTCGTGCTAATGGCGAAAGACCGGATGTTACCCAGACGCCCATTCCTCGGTTTGATCTGCTGGAATTCGATGCCTATGCAGAAATGTCAGTACAGTTTTCGCGGGGATGTCCTTTTCAGTGCGAGTTTTGCGATATCATTGTGCTTTACGGGCGTAAGCCGCGCACGAAAGCACCGCAACAACTGCTTAAGGAACTTGATTGCCTCTATGAGTTGGGTTGGCGACGCAGCATTTTCATGGTGGATGATAATTTCATCGGCAATAAACGCAACGTCAAACTGTTCCTCCTCGAACTAAAACCCTGGATGGTGGAACATCAGTATCCTTTTTCCTTTGCCACAGAAGCCTCGGTAGATTTGGCGAACGACCAAGACTTAATGGATTCCATGGTGCAATGCAATTTTGGAGCCGTCTTTTTAGGCATTGAAACACCGGACGAAGCCAGTTTGACACTGACCCAGAAGCACCAAAACACCAGGAATTCTCTGAGTGAGGCAGTGAATGCGATCACAAGATCCGGTTTGCGGGTAATGGCAGGATTCATCATTGGCTTCGATGGTGAGAAAGCGGGTGCAGGTGCGAGAATTGTACAATTTGTGGAAGATACATCAATTCCCACGGCGCTGTTCAGTATGTTGCAAGCATTACCTGATACAGCCCTTTGGCATCGCCTAGAAAAGGAAGGACGACTCCGCAGTAAGTCAGCTAACATCAATCAAACCACGTTGATGAATTACATCCCAACCCGTCCCTTAGAAGAGATCGCCAGCGAGTATGTGGAGGCATTTTGGCAATTATACGACCCGGCGAAGTTCCTAGATCGTGCATATCGCCATTACCGAATCTTAGGCGAGGCGACTTATCCCAAAAAGGGTAAAGGTGTGAAAAAACCGATTAATTGGGTAACAATTCGTGCCTTGTTAACCATCTGCTGGCGACAAGGTGTCCTTCGTCAAACCCGGTGGCAGTTCTGGCGCAACCTTTGGAATATGTATTACTACAATCCCGGCGGTTTGAGTAGCTATCTGTCAGTTTGTGCCCAAATTGAGCATTTCGTGGAGTATCGCCAAATTGTCAAACGGGAGATTAATGAACAGGTAGCGCAGTTTCTGTCCGGGGAAGCAACAAGCAAGGTAGAGATAGAAGCAAAGACGTTAGTTGCGCGCGGATAGTACTACAATGACGATTCTACTGCCATTCTCTGTCCTCAAGTTCCTTCGTCGGCAGCAATAAGGTGTCACCTCACAATTGCTATTCAGGCAATTTCTTTAGCAAAAGTGATAGCCTTGAAAAGGCTTTACTAGTCTTGTAGCCACTTGACTTATCACCAGATTGGAGAGGAATAATGTCTAAGGAACAAAAGGGCAATAAAGAAGCCAAAAAACCAAAAAAAGATCCCGATAAAAAAAAGGAAAAAAAAGACCCAAATAGATATAACGGTTAGTCAGCACCCACGGCTGATAGCCGTGGGATCGACGGCGACCAGTTTAGGCTTTAAACCAAAAAGCCCTAGCTGACCTGATGGCTTAGACTTGTTCCAAGCAGCCGTTACAGGCAAGGTTAAAGAACTCACTCCGGGATGCGTTGCCAGTCCCGCGACACGGAAACGAAGCGCTTAACCAAGCATAAAGGGGTAAAGCAAGTACGGTTCACTGTTTGAGTTCTCTACTTATCTATGGAAGCCTTACATAGTGAAAGTTTCACTCTTGGCATGGGTGCTGGTTGCAACTTTGCAGCTTTTAAACTTTGTACGCTATTTTACGTTAAAGCTCGTATTGATGATTGCAAAATTAATAAACAAATCTATCTTTTGATAGAGGTTGTATCAAATAAATTAATTTTGTATTTGCAAAAATCATGAACTCTAACCAGTCTTCTGAGCCATCTCAATCCGACTCTACGGCTGCTGAAGTGTCGTCCGGACAGCAGCAGGAAAAAAGCAATGCATTATTTCCGATTGTCGGGATTGTAGCTTCAGCAGGGGGCTTAGAGGCATTCACGCAGTTACTGAGCCATTTACCTATCGATACTGGAATGGGATTTGTGCTGATTCAGCACTTAGACCCCAATCATAAGAGTCTACTGACTGAGATTCTGGCTAAGACGACTAAAATGCCTGTTAGTGAAGTGCATGATGGCATTGTCGTAGAACCCAACCAAGTCTACATCATTCCGCCGAACACGAAGATGACGCTTGCTCAAGGGGTGCTACAACTCTTACCCCGGGAGAAGATTGACGGGAAATATATGCCTGGCGATGCTTTCTTTACTTCGTTGGCGGATGCACTGGGAAGTAAAGCGATCAGTGTCGTCCTCTCAGGGGGTGATGGAGATGGTGCACTGGGATCGGAGGCGATTAGATCTGCTGGCGGCATTACCTTTGCCCAGTGTGAAGCATCGGCAAAATACAGTAGTATGCCGAACACGGCTGTTGCCACGGGTCGTGTGGACTTTATCTTGCCCCCGGAAAAAATTGCTGAGGAACTAGCTCATATTAGTCGCCATCCCAACGTAACCCGTCCGATTTCTTCACAAACATCAGAGCTAGTCTTCGAGAGTGAGGATGCTTTGCCTGTAATCTTTGCTTTGCTGCACACTACCACAGGGGTTGACTTTAGTAACTACAAGCAAACCACTATCAATCGGCGGATTGAGCGGCGGAAGGTGCTGTACAAGCTGGTTTCGCGGTCGGATTACGTCCGGTATCTCCAAAAAAATCCGGCTGAGGTACACGCATTATACCAGGAAATTCTCATCAGTGTCACCAGTTTTTTCCGTGACCCTGAAGTTTATCAAGCCTTGAAGGAGCAAGTATTTCCAATTATTACGAAGGGTAAGTCAGTTGAGTCGCCCATTCGGATCTGGGTGTCAGGATGTGCAACCGGTGAGGAGGTTTACTCCATTGCCATCTGCCTGCTGGAGTTTTTGGAGGATGTTCGTAAGGGCGAACGGCCCGCCCCTACTATGCAAATTTTTGCTACGGACATTAACGAGAAGGCGATCGAAAAAGCCCGCTCAGGCATTTACAAGCACAGCCACATGGTTGATGTCTCACTAGAACGGCAAAGACGCTTCTTTATGGAAGTGGAGGGCGGCTATCAGATCAACAAGTCGATTCGCGAACGGTGTGTCTTCGCTAAACAAAACTTGATCGGCGATCCGCCATTTTCCAATCTGGATCTGATTAGTTGTCGGAATGTGCTGATTTATTTGTCATCGGTTTTGCACAAGCAGGTGATGCCGATTTTCCATTACAGTCTCAAGCCCAAGGGGTTTCTGATCTTAGGTACCTCGGAGAGTGTGGGAGAATTCTCGGACTTATTTGCCTTAGTAGACAGAAAGTACAAGATTTATTCTAGAAAGTTGGGAAAAAGTCATCCGAAATTTGGCTTTGCGACCAGCAACTATCCCATAGCGAAAGTAGACCCAGACAAGCGCATGAATCATGAGACTGGGGAAGTTGTTGACTTACAGACATTGGCTGACCGCGTTGTATTGAATCGCTATGCCCCAGTAGGCGTTGTGATCAGCGACGATCTGGAAATTCTGCAATTCCGGGGACAGACCAGTCCCTATTTGACACCAGCCCCAGGTCAGCCCAGCTTCAATCTGCTGAAAATGGCACGACTCGGCTTGCGGGAAGAGTTGCGTACCGCGATTCATTACTGCAAAAGGCAGGATGTTTCAGTGAGAAAGGAAAATTTACAAATCTCCGGGAGCAATCCGCCCAGATCCGTCAATATTGAAGTAATTCCGTTCAAGGCTCCAAGATCGCAATCTCGCTACTTTCTTGTCTTATTTGAGGATCTTCCTCCTGGAGCAAATCAAAGCCACAAGTCAAGACCAGAAAGTGTGCAACTCTCAGGCACAGAGCCGGAAATACTTCGGCTAAAACAGGAATTGACAGCCGCTAATTTGGATCTTGCTGCAACTCAAGAGTATTTGCAATCGATTATTCAGGAGCAAGAAGCCACAACTCAAGACCTCAAAGTGGCCAATGAAGAAATCCTGTCGAGCAATGAGGAACTGCAAAGCACTAATGAAGAGTTGCAAACAGCCAAAGAAGAGGTTCAAGCAACCAACGAAGAACTTAAGACAACCAATGAAGAATTGCAAAGTCGCAATCTCGAATTACACCACGTCAATAACGATCTCTTGAATGTGCTTAGCAGTGTCAATATTCCTATCCTAATACTGGCAAGCGATTTGTCTATTCGGCGCTTCACTCCTACGGCACAGCGGATACTCAATCTGATCCCGACGGATGTGGGGCGACCACTCACCAATATCCGATCCAATATTGACGTTCCCAACTTAGAGTCATTGCTCCTAGAGGTGATTGACACCCTGAATGTCAAAGAACTGGAGGTACAAGACCAGGACGGGCATTGGTACAATCTGCGAATTCGACCTTACAGAACCACGGAAAATAAAATTGATGGCGTGGTGATGGTATTGGTGGATATTGATGCCCTCAAGCGTAGTGCAAGGCTGCTTGAATCCGCCCGTGATTACGCCGAAGCGATCGTGGAGACTGTGCGATCGCCTTTAGTGGTTCTCAATTCAGATATGCGGGTGATCACAGCCAATCGGGCTTTTTATCAAACGTTCCAAGTCACGCCAGCACAGACAGAACACCACCTGATCTTTGAGTTAGGAAACGGTCAGTGGAACATACAAGCCCTGATCTCGCTCCTAGGAGAAATTTTTTCCCACAACACTCAGCTTCAAGGTTTTGAGGTGGAGCAAGTCTTTGAGAAAATTGGGTGCAGAACCATGCTGCTCAATGCTCGGAAAATCCTTCAAGCAGGCAATGACCAAATGGTTCTACTGGCGATCGAGGATATCACCCTGACTAAGCAGTTTGAGGCAGAACGCACCCATTTATTGGCTCAGGAGCAGTCAGCCCGCCAGTCAGCGGATGCATCTAACCAAACAAAAGATGAGTTTTTATCGATTCTCTCCCATGAACTGCGCAACCCGCTCAATGCCATGCTAGGATGGTCTCACTTGCTCCGCAGGAGAAGCCTTGAACCAGCCACAATCACTCGTGGACTTGAAGTGATCGAGCGCAGTGCTCAGGCACAAAACCAACTGATTGAGGATCTCCTGGACATCTCACGCATTACGACTGGCAAACTCCATTTGAGGAGCCGTCTGATTGATCTCGTCCCTGTGGTTGAGGCAGCAATCGAGGTGGTTCGTTTGTCCGCAGAGGCTAAAAATATTCAGATTGAATCCCAGCTGAAAGCTGCCATAGGAAAGGTACTTGGTGATGAGGATCGCTTGCAGCAGGTCATCTGGAATTTGCTTTCTAATGCGATTAAATTTACCCCAGTTGGGGGACACGTTCAAGTCACACTGGAGCGCGTTGATACCCTCGCGGAAATTCGAGTCAGCGACACTGGTCAGGGCATCTCTACTGACTTTCTCCCTGATGTTTTTGAGCGCTTCCGTCAAGCTGACAGCACCAAAACTCGCGCCAATCATGGTCTTGGGCTGGGACTGACGATTGTTCGTCATTTGGTGGAACTTCACGGTGGCACAGTTCAGGCTCTAAGTCCAGGTGAGGGGCAAGGGACAACCATGATCGTCAGGCTGCCGTTGAACTCCAGAGTCGAGGAGCGCCTGCTGCGGAGTGATTCAGATCTGATAGATTTAGCAGGGGGTCTGGAACCACCCTTTAATGATATCCCCTCACTTGAGGGCTTGCGCGTACTTGTTGTGGATGACGAGGCTGATACCCGTGAGTTACTGATGGCGGTGCTTAAACAATATGGATCTGAAGTGACGGCTCTAGCATCTGCTGACGAAGCGCTCTCATTACTCACTACCAACCCGGGGATGTATGATGTGCTCTTGTCTGACATCGGTATGCCTGACAAGGACGGCTATGCCCTGATCCGGCAGGTACGGACGCTTAGTGCTGAGGCTGGGGGACAAATTCCCGCAGCAGCGCTGACCGCTTATGTCAGGAGCGAGGAGCGCCAAGAGGCTCTGTTGGCGGGTTTCCAAATGCACATCGCTAAACCCGTCGCGCCAGATCAACTGGCATTGATGATTGCCAACCTAGCTGGACGAGCCTGAATTGCTTGATAGGCAACGTGACTAGGACTTACGCACTTTACATTCTGACTTCTGACTTCTTCTTCAAGCGGATTTCGTCATGACCGGAATCTGAGAGGAAGAGGGTATGGTTTTTTGGATATTTTCTTTAATCCCCTCCAAGTCAGTGTAGCAATCAGCAACTGAGATCAAACTCTCGCTTGTCATCGACCTGAGACTCACCACCTCTACGCGAGCGCCGCGAACACTAACAGCCTGCACCACATAGGCTAGATCACCATCGCCACTGACTAATACTGCTGTATCGTATGAATCCACTAGAGCCATCATATCCACGGCGATTTCCACATCTAGATTTGCCTTTTTCGATCCAGAGGGCAATTGCACCAAATCCTTAGAAATCACTCGATAGCCGTGACGACGCATCCATAGCAGAAATCCCTGTTGCTTCTCATTCTTTGGATCTACCCCAGTGTAGAAGAAGGAGCGCAACAGGCGCGACCCAGCGATTAACCAACACAGCAGCTTGATGTAATCAAGTTCAATTCCAAGTTTTTGCAAGGCATAGAATAGATTCGCTCCATCAATAAAAATGGCGACGCGACCACGATTTTGATTGACTTGTTGTGGTAGTAAAATAGCATCTTTATCCAGATGATTCAACATGATTATTAATGATTATTGGACCTTAGTGACAGTGCTACTAAAGTTACTTGTGTCTGTAAATTAGGAATTACAGCTATTTACCAGAAAATAGCTGTAAAATACACCATAATTGCATTATTTTTGGGAACATGCGACTTTAGAAAAAACACATGTCTATGGCAGAAATGCCTATATCCTTAATTCCCATATTACTTATAAATAACTTTTTCATCTCTACAAAAGGAGATGATTTATCAGCAAACAGTTTAATCTAAAGGTGTAGGAAACATCTCTATAGCAATCCTATTTCAGTTGTGAAAATTCCTGAAATACACGTAGGTTGGGCAGTGCCCACCGTATCCGGGTTTTGGTGGGCACTGCCCACCCTACAAAACTTAAAATTTTTCACAACTCATTTAGGATTGCTATGTAG
>CAZZXJ010000300.1:0-7768 GCA_964657905.1 uncultured Stigonema sp. | reverse complement strand
ATGCCCCATGCCCAATGACTCTTGACTCTTGACAAATGACAACAGATGTTATTCTGATCATGGCTGCCACTTTAGATTACTTAATAGGCGATCCGTGGGGTTGGCCTCATCCAGTGCGAGTTATGGGGTGGGTGATTTCTCGCTTCACCAAATTTGCGCTTGTTTACTGCCAGAATTCTTTAACACAACGAATAGCTGGAATAACACTCTCGCTGATCCTAATATTCGGCAGTGGGCTGATGTCGTGGTTACTAATTCAAAGTGCCAGATGGCTGCATCCCCTATTGGGAACAGCTATAGAAACCATTCTCTTAGCTAGTTGTTTTGCTCTGAAAAGTTTGAGAGGAGCAGCCGAAACAGTTTTACAACCTTTAACAGCAGGAAAGCTAACAGATGCTCGTTCTACTTTAAGAAATTACGTTGGTCGAGATACAGAAAACCTCACAGAACCAGAAATTTTGCGAGCCGTTCTAGAAACTGTAACGGAAAATGCCACTGATGGAGTCATGGCTCCACTTTTTTATGCAATTGTTGGTGCGTGTGTACCAGTTGTAGGTCCAACTCCCCTGGCTTTGGCATATAAAGCTAGCAGTACCCTTGATTCAATGGTGGGTTACCGGGAAGCACCTTACACTTATTTAGGATGGCTGAGTGCGCGGTTAGAGGATTGCTTGACTTGGGTTCCGTGTCGGTTAACGGTGTTGACTCTAGCACTCCTGTCAGGTAAACCAAAGCATGTTTGGCTTCTTTGTCGTCGAGACGCAGTTGCTGACCCCAGTCCCAACTCTGGCTGGAGTGAGTGCGCCTATGCTGCGATTTTAGGCGTACAGATGGGAGGTACAAATTGGTATAGCGGGGTCGCCAAGCACAAACCACTGCTAGGAGAGTCTAGGCTTCCCCTCACCCCAACTAGCATTTATCAAGCTTTGCAACTAACTCGATATTGCTTTTTGCTGTGGTTGGGGTTAGCGATCGCCACCCTGCTGTTAAACAATCTCAGATTCAGCACCTTCATCTTTGAGAATGCCGTTTTTCTCACGTTTGAGACTTTCTTCTAGGGCTTGAATTTGTTCCCGACGCGCTTCCAATTCCAGGGAACGACGCGCCAGGTCTTGATTTTGCAACGTCAGGTTTTGTCGCCACTGTTCTGCACGCTCCGCTTCTTCTCGTAAAAATTCTGGAGTAATACCAGTAGTGAGGTAGGTTTGCACCAGATCCAGCACCCAGTTGGTAGCTTCTTCTAGTTTTTCGATGTCCCCTGTGGAGGAAAGCTCTACTAAAACCAGCAAATCCTCAGTCAGAAAGTTGCCTTTTCCCAGCAGAATGAAAGCTTCTTCTGGAATCATCCCCCACATATTTTCAGCTTCCTGACGCGCCAACAAGCGCAACTGGGGCTGGTCTAAAAATTCGTTTTTATGTACTTGGGCTAGATATAGCATGATGGTCGCTTCGCTCCAAATTAAAAAAAAATTTTTAATTTTTATTATGTTAACCTAAGCAGGCGTGCACGCAAGATTTCTGCTTGTTTCTCAGCCTCTGCTAAGGCATCCCGCGCTCCTTGTACCACCTCTGTTGGTGCTTGTTCCACAAAATTAGGTTTGCTTAACCTAGCAGTCAGGGAATTAATTTCCGCTTCTATTTTGCTGAGGCGTTTCTGAATTTTGGCATTCAACGCTTTGATATCCACCACTCCTGCAAGGGGAAGTAGTACTTGTATAGTACCCACAACACCTGCGATCGCTTCTTCATGTGTTTCTGTTTGTGGCAGATGCTTGTCAGCAGTTGGTTTAAACAACTGTTCCCAAAACTTTTGTCTATTCTCGGCAGACAGGAAATTTTGGCGAAGAAACCACGCTGAATATCCTAAACCCACTATTTCAAAGAAAGTTCCGATTAGGGGAAAGTCATCAACAGTATCCACTACGACCAGACCTATTCTTAACAAGAAAATCGCTCCGATAATCGCTCCTATGTTCGTCCAACTTATCTGATTCTGATTAACAATTGTCTGTTGCTTTTGCTCACCAGCGATGGTTAGGTTCAGAACCTTTGCCAAATCTTTAATATAAGACTGCCCCATGGTGAGAATTTGCCGTTCTGTTTCGCTTTCGCTTTGCAAATTCACTGTCACTTTCACCCCAGGCTTAACATCCGCTTCCTGTCGGAGATTGCGAATTGTGCGAATTGTTTCAAACAGCAGTGAAAACTGTTCTTCAAGGTCCGGATCAAAGAGGTCAGTTTCGCTTGGTGGATATGCTTGTAAGGATAAACTCTGTTTAGAATCTGCTGGTTGCTGAGTCAGGGTATGCCAAATTTCCTCGGTAATGTGAGGCATAAAGGGATGAAGTAGTTTCAAAATCCCTTCTAGTACATAGGCAAGGCTTTGTTGTGCTACCCGCCGGGATGCAGTGTCCTGATCCTTTTGCAGCCTAGATTTAACCAGTTCAATATACCAGTCGCAGAAGTCACCCCAGATAAATTCGTATATTCCCTTCGCTGCTTCGCCTAAACCGTAATTGTCTATATAGTCATGAGTTTGTTTCACAACTTGATAGTAACGAGAGAGAATCCAGCGATCGCTTAATTCTGTAGCGAATGGTTTTCCGAGTTGTTCTGGAGTTTGACCATCTAGGTTCATCATCACAAATCGGGCGGCATTCCACAACTTGTTCGCAAAATTGCGAGACGCCTCCACCGAAGAGGACTCATCCGTCTTGCGATTGTACTCCAAGCGGATATCTTGACCTGCCCCAGCCACTTCCTTCACCAACGTGTAGCGCAGGGCATCTGTACCATATTTATCAATCAATATCAGCGGGTCAATGCCATTACCAGCACTCTTAGACTGCTTCTTACCATTTTCATCCAGTACTAACCCGTGAATGTAAACCGTTTCAAAAGGCATTTTACCTGTAAAATGCCCAGCCATCATTGTCATTCTGGCTACCCAGAAAAAGATAATGTCAAACCCTGTCACCAAAGTACTAGTTGGATAGTAAGTTGCTAAATCCTGAGTTTGTTCAGGCCATCCCAAAGTCGAAAAGGGCCAAAGTCCAGAAGAAAACCAAGTATCCAGGACATCTGGATCTCGTTCAAGCTTGACATCCTCTCCAAATTGTGATATTGCTTTTTCGCGTGCATCAGCTTCCGACTTTGCCACCACAAATGGGGTATTATCAGCAATTTTTCCCCCAGTTTCACTGACAGCATACCAAGCGGGAATTTGGTGTCCCCACCACAATTGACGAGAGATACACCAATCTTTGATTTTCACCAACCAATCACGGTAAACCTTTGTCCAACGTTGGGGGACAAAATCTGGGGAATTTTTCTCATCCAAGAATTCTAGCGCCTGCCCTGCCAAAGGGCGAACTTTGACAAACCACTGAGTAGAGAGGAGAGGTTCAATGGGGACTTTGCCGCGATCGCTATAAGGCACAGTATGCTGATAATCCTCCACCTTCACCAGAAAGCCATCTGCCTCTAGGCGAGAAACCACATTCTTCCGGGCAACAAAGCGGTCTTGTCCTTGAAATGAACCAGCATTGTCATTGAGAGTGCCGTCCTTATTCATAATGTTGATCAACGGCAAATTGTGACGCTTACCCATTTCAAAATCATTGGGATCGTGGGCGGGAGTCACCTTCACACAACCCGTTCCAAAAGCAGGGTCAACCAACTCATCACCAATAATAGGGATTTCCCGATTCATAATTGGCAGAGTCACACTCTTGCCAATCAGGTGCTTGTAGCGGTCATCATTGGGATTCACCGCCACCCCAGTATCACCCAACATAGTTTCTGGGCGCGTCGTCGCCACCTCTACATAACCAGAACCATCCGTAAGAGGATAGCGCAAGTGCCAAAGATTACCATTGACTGTCTGATTTTCCACCTCCACATCAGACACAGCAGACTGGGTAACCGGACACCAGTTCACCAAGTACTCACCACGATAAATTAATCCTTCCTCGTAAAGACGAACAAACGCTTCTAAAACCGCTTTCGATAAACCTTCGTCTAGAGTAAACCGTTGCCGTGACCAGTCCACCGCGACACCCAAGCGTCGCAACTGATTAACAATCGTCCCCCCAGATTCTGCTTTCCACTGCCAAGCACGTTCCAGAAACTTCTCACGCCCTAATTCGTAGCGAGTTTTGCCCTCTGCTTTGAGTTGCTTTTCCAGCATTGTATGCACAGCGATGCTGGCGTGATCCGTTCCGGGTAGCCACAGGGTATTGCGTCCATTCATCCGGTGGTAGCGCACAAGGACATCGATCAGCGCACTCTCAAAGGCGTGTCCCGTGTGCAAGCTACCGGTAACATTGGGCGGCGGAATGACAATGCAGTACGGTTCGCCACCACTGTTGGGATCAGCTTTGTAGATTTGGTTCTCTTCCCAAAACTTTTGCCATTTGGCTTCAGTTGAGAAGGGGTCGTAAAGACTAGGGAGGTTAGGTATTGTTTCGGTCATGCAGGGAAAAATAAGTATGGAAAGACTTTAATAAATTTTGCCACAGGGTTGGAGAGGGTTTAGGAGAATGAACCACGAAGACGCGAAGTATACGAAGGAAGAAGAAAGAAGGATGAGGCAGCTAAGTGATGAGGTGGAGCGGCTGGCTTATGCTGTAATTGGAGCGGCAATTGAGGTGCATCGGGTGTTGGGACCGGGGTTTTTGGAGTCAGTTTATCATCAGGCTTTAAAGCTGGAATTTCAGATGCGGGGAGTACCTCATAAGTCTAAGCATCCAGTAGCAATAAATTACAAAGGTCATCAAGTCGGCGAGGGCGAATTAGATTTTCTTGTTGGTGATATTCTGGTTGTGGAATTGAAAGCTGTCGAAAAACTTTCTCCCATCAATGAAGCCCAGGTAATCTCCTACCTGAAAATGACCAAACATCCCCTCGGTCTTCTGATCAACTTCAACGTCCCCGTCCTCAAAGAAGGCATCAAACGCATCATCCTCTCTTCTTAACTCTTCCTTCGTGCTCTTCGCGCTTTCGCGGTTCATTCCTCCAACTCCCCAAACAACCCCGCCAACACCACATTAGAAAACAAAAACCCTTGGGGATCGCACAAGCGTAACCTTCCTTCCACAATTTCTACCCAACCTTTCTCATAGTACGGATCGCAACACTTGTGAATCTCCTGTACCTTCTGTTCCCCAAAATCCGCCGCCAACGCCGCCAAACTCACACCTTCTGCCAAACGCAACCCCAACATCAAGGTGTCTAACAAAACTTCATTTAGTGGTGTGACTTCACAATCAATCACACTCCCGTCTTGCACCCACTGATAATACTCCTGAGTCTTACGTGGACGAGTGAAGCGTTTCCCCTCAACATAACTCGCCGCACCCATGCCAAAGCCATAATAAGGGCGATTTTCCCAATAAACCCGATTATGCTGACACTGATGCCCAGGCTTGGCGTAGTTGGAAATTTCATAATGCTCGTAAAGCGCACCAGTTAACACTTGCGGCGCCATCTGGTACATTTTGACTGTGGTTTCATCGGTGGGTAAAGGCTGATCCCCTGGTTTGTAGTAACGTCCAAAGGCAGTCCCTGGCTCAATTGTCAAATCGTATATAGATATGTGAGTCGGTGCTATGGCAATTGCTTTTTCCAAGGACTCCTGCCACCTATCTAAAGTTTGATGCGGTAATCCTGAAATTAAGTCTAAACTGAATTCGGGAACCTGCACCTGCTGGATTAAGTCTACGGCAGAGAAGATGTCAGAGACTGAGTGCGATCGCCCGCAAACTTGCAATAAATCTTCTTGAAACGCTTGTACGCCCAAACTCACACGATTCACACCTGCGTGGCGGTAGCCTTGAATATGTGCTAAATCGAACGTCCCAGGGTCCATTTCTAGAGAAATTTCTGCCCTAGGAGATATGCAAAATTGTCTGTCAAGGGCTGACAGTATATGTTGTAACTGTTCTGGCGATAGAAGCGAGGGAGTCCCACCGCCAAAGAAAATTGTCACTAAGGGTTGACCAAGATCTGGTGTCATGGCAATTTCCCGGCATAGCACTTCAACGTATTGGGAGATAGTACCAGACGTTTCACCTCGCAGGCGATCCCCTACAACAGATACAGGAAAATCACAATAAAAGCACCGTCGTTTGCAAAAGGGAATATGTACGTAAGCAGAAGTTGGAATGCCAGCAGAAATAGTCAATTTGTGACCCATTTGGAGAAAAAATTAAATTATGATTGAATGGTGAAAATTAGTATTTTATTTACATTTTTTAATCCTTTTGCCATAAAAAGATGAAAAACTTAAAGCATAAACTCTTTGGTTATAATGATTGCAGATGTTGTCATACCAAGCTTTTAGTATGACCGTAATTATTTCTAAATATATCTTCCCGATGATGTAAAAAATACTTCACTGTATCGGGAGACACAGTTACAGGAAACAAACCATGCTTGATGCCATTATTATTTTTTCATTCATCCTGGCAGCGGCGGGGATAGGGTTCTACAGCACCGAATTGCTACCATATGGGACGCTAGATCACGTAACAAATATAGATGCTTTGCGCTTCGTTGTCGCTGTTTTTGCCGCCATAATTGGCGGTGCAGTAGGATTGAGTTTCCAGACGGCATATCGTCGTCTTCAGGCTCAAGTCCGGGAATTGCCTCTTGAAGTTATCTTGACTCGTGCCATTGGCTTGGTGATTGGGCTATTGATCGCAAACTTGATGCTTGCTCCCTTATTCTTACTGCCAATTCCGGCGAATTTTGGCTTTATTAAGCCGTTAGTGGCAGTTGTGGGCAGTGTTACCCTGTCATATACTGGCATGAACTTAGCAGATGCCCACGCACGCGGATTATTACGGTTACTTAATCCTAACACTGTGGAAACGATGGTAGTGGAAGGAACCCTCAAACCTGCAAACACCAAGGTTTTAGATACCAGCTGCATTATCGATGGTCGGATCGAAACACTGTTAGAAACAGGGTTTCTGGAAGGGCAAATTATCGTACCGCAGTTTGTCTTGCAAGAATTGCAACAAGTCGCTGATGCTAGCAAAGACCAAAAGCGAATACGAGGAAGGCGAGGACTAGAGATTCTCAACCGGATCAAATCAGCTTACCCCGATCGTATCCTGATCAACCCTGTTGATTACGACGATATTGCCACAGTAGATGCGAAGTTAGTGCGGTTCGCTCAAGAAATTAGTGGCACACTCCTCACTAATGACTACAACTTGTCTAAAGTTGCTAGCGTTCAGAAAGTGCCCGTTTTGAATGTTAACGATTTGGTGAATGCAGTTCGTCCTACCTATTTACCAGGCGACAACATTGACCTGAAGATTCTTAAGGAAGGCAAAGAACCTAGTCAGGGGATCGGCTACCTAGACGATGGCACAATGGTTGTCGTTGAAGAAGGTAGTAATTATGTGGGTGGCGAAGTCCGGGTGGTAGTCACCAGTGCTTTGCAGACTACTGCTGGACGGATGATTTTTGCCAAACCGCAAGCTTCGGCAGTTGCATGAAATTACCACTCGCGTCTCCCCAGGGGAGACGCTACGCGAACGCTCAAAGTCAAAAGTCAAAAAAGGAGGTGCACTCAACCTCCACCGATTCTTTATTCAAGCTTCGTCTTCTTCCTGCTCTTCCTCATAGAAAAGAAGAAAATCAGTGACAAGGCAGACAATTTTATTCTCTGCATCGTACCCCCAAAAGGAAGGATAGCCCCCATCACCCCAACCTGAGGAAAATGCAACCACATTTGCCTCAGTCGAGTCACTTACAC
>CAZZXJ010000299.1:0-7776 GCA_964657905.1 uncultured Stigonema sp. | reverse complement strand
AGTTAGGAGTCAGGAGTCCTGATTAATTTAATGTTTTCTATTACGTGACTTTGTTTTAATCAATTCATTCTGGCTCCGGGCTACTTCTATTAGAGTATTCCAACTAAAAAAGTGCCCTGTTTTTCTTGTGGTGGCAGGCTTTCTATGCCCACCCCACAATATTGGATAATTTATTTGTTGGAGTTCCCTTAGGTGACTTCGTTTGTTGTTTCTCCCCAAATCAATTCACACGCTGTTGAGCAAAAGTCAGAACAGATTAATCAATTCATTCTGACTCCTGTCTCCTGACTCCTTCCTAGTCACATACCCTTTATCTGTTACATTCAATGGTTTTTCAATTTCCTGGTGTCAAGTTTGATTTGAACACAATCAAAAAGTATGATACTTCCACACCTAGATACACCAGCTACCCAGCCGCTACTCAGTTAACTGAAGCATTTACTGAGAGGGATTTTCAAGCTGCGATCGCCACCTCAAATCAAAGAAAATCTCCCCTTTCTTTGTATTTCCATATACCGTTTTGCCAAAGTGCTTGCTACTTTTGCGGCTGTAATGTGGTGATTTCGAGCAACAAAAATATTGCCCAACCTTATTTGGAGTATTTAGTTCGCGACATCAGGAATACAGCATCCAAAATTTCTCCAGATAGAAAAGTAGATCAGATCCATTGGGGCGGCGGAACCCCCAACTACTTAAGCCTTGAACAAGTGGAATTCTTGTGGAAAAACATCAATCAATACTTTACCATCAATTCCACAGCAGAAATCTCCATTGAGATTAATCCCCGATCGGTCGATAAAAACTACATTTTCTCTCTCAGAGAGATTGGGTTTAACCGAATTAGTTTTGGAGTCCAGGATTTTAATCGTCAAGTTCAAGTAGCTGTGAATCGCGTCCAGCCAGATGAAATGCTGTTTGATGTCATATCGTGGAGCAAAAAAGCTAAGTTTGAAAGTGTGAATGTAGACCTAATTTATGGTCTACCCTATCAGACACTCCAGACCTTCCAGGAGACAATAAAAAAGACCATTGAACTAGACCCTGACAGGATTGCTGTCTTTAACTTTGCCTATGTGCCTTGGATGAAACCAGTACAAAAAAATATTCCCCAAGATGCACTCCCCTCAGCACAGGAAAAGTTAGAAATTCTGAAAATGACCATTGAGGAACTGACGAGTAGCCAGTATTTATTTATTGGCATGGATCATTTTGCCAAACCTCATGATGAATTGGCGGAGGCTCAACGTAATTGCACCCTCAAACGCAACTTCCAAGGCTACACCACTCAAGCGCAAACAGAACTCTTTGGTTTTGGCGTCACATCAATTAGTATGCTAGAAGATTCTTACGCCCAAAATCACAAGGAGTTAAGGGATTATTATCGGGCAATTGACGCTGGTGTTTTACCAATTAGTAAAGGCATCAAACTGAGTTGGGATGACCAGATTAGACGGGATGTCATTATGGGCATCATGTCTCATCTCGATCTGCACAAGCAAGACATAGAAGAAAAGTATCACATCAGTTTCGACGACTATTTCTCTCAGGAACTAGAGGAGTTAAAGTCTCTAGAAAAAGATGAATTAGTCAAGTTATCGAAAAACCACATCAGCATTACAGAAATTGGTAGATTACTGGTCAGAAATATTGCTGTCATCTTTGATGTGCATAATACAACGCAAGAGAAAAAATTCTCTCGGGCAATTTGAATTGATAGTGGTTAGTGGTATTTTTTAACAACCAACAACCAACAACTAACTACTAACTACTAACAAACTGCGCCGCAAGTTCTTTCAGCCGCCAACTACCATCCCTAAACACCGACCACCCATCACCCACCAGTACAGCCTCTATACCACTTATCTGTGCCAGCCTCTGAACTGAGGCAACAGCCTGTTGTCGGTTTGAAAGTTTGGCATCTGGTAGAATCATCAGACCTCCGGCTTTGTGCGCCCGCACTAAATCACCAGTGATTAGGGTGGTTTTTTCTAACAGCAATGCCAACTCACCTGGGGTCTTTGAGCCTTGCAATTCAATAACCTCCAGCCCCGGTACCAATTCTTCACCCTCTGACAGCCAGAGATCGCACTTGATCGGAAAATTATGCTGTTCAGCTGCTGGACCTGCGATCTGGGCATCGGTAATTTGAGCGATTTCCTTTGCAGCGCGCACATGATCTGAGTTGGTGATCGCAATCCAACGAACACCACCCAAGGAATTGAGGTGATCGCGGTCATGAGTTGATAAAGCTAATGGGTCGATGAGGACATTGCCAGCCCGACGAATCCAGGCAATGCTATTAAAATCTACATTGCGTTCCTTATCAAACGATGACCAACTGTATAAGTCAGGACGGTGTAGTAATTTCATAAAAATTTATTGAGTTGATACTATATATTTGCTCTAGTGTCATATTTATATTGATATACAAGTTACTTTTAAGTCATTAAAGTGTGGTAATGGAAAAATTAAGCTTTCCTGCAACACTTAGAAAAGAGTGATTAAGATCATAGCAGTTACGCAACCTAAAACAATACGGTTCGGTTAAGGGTCGTTCGCGGACGGAGAAACCCGGTTTCTTGAACAATACCTTCGCTCCTATTGCCCTCACTCTAGAAGAGTGGGGCTATACGAGCAAAGGCTGCCTCCGCAGCCTGCAAGGATTCCAGCCCACAGAGGTCAGATCTCGTTTGTGTAGCCCCAGGCTTATAGCCTGTGGGGCATTTGGGAAATTGGCGAAGGTATTGTTGAAGAAACCGGGTTTCTGTCTGGGTGCTTATCCGGTGATTAAGATCACAGCCGTTACCCAACCCAAAACACACAATTTACTTTGGCTAGTTGTTACAAGTGTATTTGCACTGCCATACTGTGAGAAACTTAATAAAGTGAAAAATTTATTCATATATATACATAAATTGAAAACTAAACTAATAATATGCCTTAGGAGTCTTTAATTTGTAAAAAACTATTGAAAAAAATGTATTTTCCTATACTTTTTTCTGTAAATATTAAGTATTTATACCTTTATTTTCTTCCCAAGAATTTAACTCTCAAAAAATAATAAAATCTATCAAAAGAGGGATTAAAGCGGGAACGCACTTGTCAATCAAACGTCAATACCCATTGTTTAGACTGGGATGCAGTCTAAACAGCAGGGAAGAGAGTCAATCACTTATTTTAGGGGCTGAAGATTTTATTTCATCCCCCTAACAGCACAACAAGCCCCATAATACAGGTTTTATTCAGTCATGCAGGACTTGTTAGTTTACAAATCTCAACACGACGCTCAGCAACTCATTGATTCCGGCTGGAACGTCATAGAAACAGAGTTTGACCCCAATCAGCTACATCATAAAGAAACCGTCTTCACTCTTGGCAACGGTTATCTAGGGACGCGGGGTACATTCGAGGAAGGGTATGCCAATGATTTCCCAGCAACGCTGATTCATGGCATCTACGACGATGTTTCCATTGCTTATACAGAACTGGTCAACTGCCCTAACTGGCTACCCTTTGTGATTAAGGTGGCTGGGGAACGCTTTCGCCTCGACACTGGTGAGATCCTTCACTACGAACGTCGGCTTGACCTCCGTTTAGGTATACTGAGCCGTGATGTGCGGTGGCGCTCTCCAACAGGTCATACCCTGGAGTTTCACTTTGAGCGTTTCATGAGTTTAGCAGATCAACACGTTTTAGCGATCCGTTGTCAAATTACATCTGTAGACTTTGAAGGTGAAGTCTCAGTCGAAGTTGGGTTTGATGCCGAACCAGACACTCAAGGCGTCAAACACTGGAAAACCCTCAACCAAGGTGGTGCAGACAATATTATCTGGCTGCACAGCCAAACTCTCCACTCAGCCAATCAAGTTGGGATGGCAGCTAAGCTGGTGGTAGAGGGTGAAGAGGCTCAAAAGGTGCAAGTACATCAGACTGACAGCCCAAAACTCCAGACCACCTTTGAGCTTCAGCCAGGACAAACAGTATGTTTAGAAAAGATTGTCACCCTGTTCACGTCACGGGAAACACAAACCCCATCGGAAAGGGCGCTAATTCGTCTCGTGGCTTCCCCTTGCTACATGACCCTGCTAGCTGCCCATATTGTCGCATGGGAGCAAGTGTGGCAAGACAGCGATATTCTTATAGAAGGCGATCCTAAAGCTCAATTAAGCGTCCGCTACAATCTCTTCCAATTACTTGCAGTTGCACCGCGTCATGATGACCGAGTAAGTATCCCTCCCAAAACCCTTTCTGGTTTTGCTTATCGCGGACATATTTTTTGGGACACAGAAATTTTTATTATTCCCTTTTTGACTCTAACTCAACCTGCCCTAGCGCGTAACATACTCACCTACCGCTACCACACTTTGCTTGGGGCGCGACGCAAAGCGCAGGAGGCGGGATACTCAGGTGCTATGTATGCATGGGAAAGCGCCACCACTGGTGATGAAGTGACTCCCCGGTGGGTACCGGGTCCAAAGGGTGAGTTAGTGCGGATCTGGTGTGGTGACATTGAAGTCCATATCAATACTGATGTCGCTTATGCCGCTTGGCATTACTGGCTTTACACAGGTGATGATGAGTGGATGCGGGATTATGGAGCCGAAATTATCCTGGATACGGCTGTTTTCTGGGAAAGTCGGGTTGAGTGGAACACAGAACGCGGCTGTTACGACATCCGTGATGTGATTGGACCTGATGAAAATCACGATCGCGTAGACAATAACGCCTTCACCAATCTGATGGTGCAGTGGCACCTGGAGTCAGCTTTGGAACTGTGGGACTGGCTCAAGCAAGCTTATCCTCATGCAGCAGCACAACTAGAAGACAAACTCAACTTGGTGACCGAAAGGTTGGAAAGCTGGGCGAAGATTACCAATCACCTATTCGTCAATCGAGATCTGGAAACTGGCTTGATTGAGCAGTTCGAGGGCTTCTACCAGTTAGAAGATGTTAATCTAGATGATTACGAACCTCGTACCAAATCGATGCAAGGTCTATTGGGAATTGAAGCCACAAGCCAAAAGCAGATTCTCAAGCAGCCAGATGTGTTGATGCTTCTCTACTTGTTGCGCGATTCCTACGACCATAAAACCCTCCAAACCAACTGGAACTATTACACCCCCCGCACCGACCACACCTATGGTTCCTCCCTGGGTCCGGCAATTAACGCTATCTTGGCTTGCGATATGAATCAACCAACAGAAGCGTATACACACTTTATGCGATCGGCGTTGGTCGATTTAGAGGATGTGCGCAGCAACGCAGCTGAAGGGATTCACGCGGCGAGTGCTGGCGGAGTATGGCAAGCTGTGGTCTTCGGGTTTGGTGGTATCCGGATGACTCAATTTGGTCCTGTCGCCTGTCCAAATCTACCCTCTGGCTGGACGCGCTTAAAGTTCCGGTTGCAATGGCGCAACGAATCTTATGAGTTTGATTTGACTGCTGGTGAAAACAGCGGAGTTGCCGAAGGGCAAATAGCCAGCAGCAATCAGGAAGCTGAATTTGTAGAAGTGGCTGCTTGAAGGCAAAGATTTAATCATCGGTCATCCCACATGGCAGGCAATTTGCCTGCCATTTTACTTTCCGTGTTCACAACCCCCTTGATCATTTGGTAAAATGCAACAAGGCATTACAGCACTTTTCAGGTAATCAGACCACAGTCGTAGGGGCGAGGCGGGCTTGCGCCCTTACAAACGGTGTGGTTCATTTAGGTGAAAATTGCTGTAATAATGAAATATCGAGAGCCAAATTCAAGGCATTGAGTTGAGCTTGTGCTTTATGTAAAGACTCATCCCATTCTTTTTCTGGGTCGCTATCGGCAACAATGCCAGCACCAACTTGTCCCCAAACAATTGCCTGAGGTGTAGAATCTCCTGTATCACTATACAGTAGAGTGCGAATCAGTATATTTAAGTCGAGGTTTCCGCGCCAATCGATATAACCACAGGAACCGTAAAATAAGTTGCGCTTTACGGGTTCGAGTTCTTCAATAATTTCCATGGCACGAACCTTAGGACAACCAGTAATCGTCCCACCAGGAAACACGCCTCGAATTAAGTCTACCGAACCGCAAGTCGAGCGTAGCGTCCCCATAATGTTGCTGACAAGGTGCATGACGTGGCTGTAACGTTCAATGGTGAGGAATTCGTTGACTTTTACAGACCCCCACTCGCACACTCTGCCTAGATCGTTGCGCTCTAAGTCAACTAGCATGATGTGTTCGGCTCTTTCTTTGATGTTGGCAATTAACTCCTGCCCTAACTCCTCGTCCTGACTGGGGGTAGCGCCCCGCGATCGCGTTCCCGCAATGGGCCGAGTCTGAACTTGCTCTCCTAATCGCTGGATTAATCGTTCGGGCGAACAGCTAATCATTGCTCCCCAGGGGGTTTGCCAATAACTTGCAAAAGGGGAGGGATTAATTTGTTGCAAGGCTTGGTAGATTGACCAGCTGTCAAAAGGGGTATGGGCTTCAAATCGCAAAGACAAATTAGCCTGAAAGATATCGCCAGCCTGAATATATTTTTTGGCTTGCTGTACCGCCGCGATATACTCCTTTTGAGACATTTGGAAAATGGGAGTGACGGGATGAGTCAGTGAGAGTGCTGAAGGATTTTGCCTTTGTGTGTCCCGATCAGCTTGCTCTAGCTGACTTTGCAGCGTATCGAGTTGAGAGGAGTCAGTGGCGGCTAACCAGAGAATTTGCTGTTGATGATCCAGAACGGCAAAGGATTCTGGTTCATACCAGTAAGCGACGGGGAAAGGGAGAGGATCGGCTTTGAGTTGGGGCAGTTGCTCGATTTCCCCTGCCAAGTCATATCCGAGCCATCCTAGCCAACCTCCCGTAAAGGGGAGTTCGTCCGTGACGATCGCTTCTGTTGATGCGCCTTCATGAGTTTTTTGAGAGTCGAGCAGACAACGCAAGAACGGAAGGATTGCGCCCACAGGTGGTGTCCATAGCTGCACCTTCCCCTCCTTGACACGCGGAGAACCCGCACAAATAGAATATCGAGCCAAGTGGGTATTTGTTGGCGTAACTGGGCTTTCGAGGAGGGTAGCAATACGCTGATGGTTCTCGCCTCGCATTGTTTTTAGATCATTGCTGGTTTCACCTCTGGGTGGGAGAAACAGCGCTTGAAAAACTTGCGCTCCACTGCGCTGATTCAGGGTCAGCTTGCGCCAATGCCAAGGTTGGGTCAGTTTTAGGTTTGATTGTGTTGGAGTATATAGGTTAGCTGCGATCGCGGCATTTACCTCTATGCGATGGTAAAATTTAGTCTTCTGTTGGCAAAATTGATTCCCGATTTGAGCCATCGTCTGTTTTGTAATCGGGTGAATCCAATCAGGTACTAGAAACCCTAGAGGTATAGCTATATATGCATAGCGTAGGATATCTGGTGCTGGCAGTTGCAAGTTGGGGGTTGACAGAACCTCTTTGTCGTAAAGGACAAGATCTAGATCGAGGCTACATTTGGCTTTGCCTTCTTTTCCTCGAACTCGACCTAGTTCATCTTCTATGGGGCGCAACACTTGCTCCTGCAATTCGAGAGGTGACAAATTTGTCTCGACTAAGCAAGCACCATTGAGATAAGGTGAGCTAATGTTTTCTCCGATGGCTGGATTTTCATAGACTGGAGATACAGCTAAGATCCGTACCTGTTGAGCGAGAGCCTTTAACCCCTTGATCAGGTTAGATTTAGCCTCATAGTTAGAACCAAAGGTAATTACGGCAAGAAACACTTGTTTATTATTCATCAGTCAGGAGCTAGGAGCCAGGAG
>CAZZXJ010000298.1:0-7781 GCA_964657905.1 uncultured Stigonema sp. | reverse complement strand
CTATGACCAATGACTCTTGACTAAACAATAAAATTAGCTTCTTCCCCAAGAGAAGCTTGCCAACTACGAGCGTCGTAATAAAGGTCTGCCAGAGTAATACTGTACAAAGCTTCTTTTAGCTTTTGATGCAGCCTCTGCCAAAGGCTAAAAGTTACCCAATCTTCAGCTTGTGCTCTTGAAGCTTGGTGATGGGGCAAGGGTTCAATAGTTTCACCAACTGCATCTAAAATTTCTCCTAAAGATATTTTTACAGGGTCTCGCGCTAATTGGTATCCGCCAATGCTACCGCGAATTGATGTCACTAACCCAGCACGACGCATTTCTATTAGCAGTTTTTCTAGGTAAGGAGCAGGTATATCTTGGCGTCGGGCGATCGCTCTGGTAGATACAGGACCATACCCTGGCTGTAAGCTTAAATCGAGCAGCGCCTTAACACTATAGTGTCCTCTGGTCGTTAATTTCATTTTTGTCATTAGTCATTGGTCAAATATTTCTACTATGGACTATGGACTCTCTGACTGATGTGTAGACATCCGGAGGTTGCCGCACTCTTTGGGTAGGAGATAGACAAAGGACTAATGACAAAGGATCAGTTTTGCTTATCATTCTATATGCCAATTATAAAACGAGCGCAAGTATACAACCTTTTTAGCTATGCTTTATAAAAGTTAAATAAATATGGGATAAAAGCGAACGTATATATCCCGCTTTCTTTTACTTCATCCTTTCGGAAGCATTCAGCTATAAAGCAATACGCTTGCTGTTAGGGCTGAATGGTAGGAATTTTAGACTTGTCGAGACGCGAAATTGCACTTCGTGCCGCAACGCTTACGCGTCTCGACACAGATTGACGGTTGGCAAATTCTCTTAACAGCAAGCGTATTGAGCTATAAAGTACAAGTGCGTATACAGTCAGGGGAGATTTAAGCCACCGACACCAAGATTGCTGCCAAGATTGCTGATGGCTGACTGCTGAATGCTTACATCCTTTCAAAAGTCATTCACAAACTATAGTTATCACCACTACCAGATCTCTTTAAAATATATTGTGTTAGCAATATTGGTCATAACGCAAAAATTATGCTTATAGGTGTAATATACTTGGCGGTAGCCCAAATAAAAATTAAAGGATTATGCTCGTATTAGCTCAACCTCAGTTAAAATAAAATCGATTCAACCACTTCATTCATTCATTTTCGATCTAAGTTGATGGCTAAACTGAAAAAAATTGAACCCCTAGTCGGTGATGAACTGCTCAAAAAAGTTAAAGAGCTAGAGAACCTAAGCAAGGAAGAAAAAGCTAAGCAGTGCGGCTACTATACCATTACCAAAAATGGTATAGAGCGCGTCAACATGATGAAATTCTTAAATGCTCTAATTGATGCCGAGGGCATTCAGTTAGACAGTGCTCCCAGTGCAAATGGTCGTGGCGGACGCAGTGCTAGTTATAGAATTAGTGTGCAGTCGAACGGTAACTTGCTGATCGGGTCAGCTTATACGAAACAGATGAATCTCAAACCAGGAGATGAGTTTGTCATCACTTTAGGCAAAAAGCATATTCGTCTGAGGCAACTAGACTCAGAGGATAGAGAAGAATCCGTTGCTCTAGAAGCCACCGCCTAAATAGCCAAAGAGTCATTAGTCATTAGTCCTTTGTAACTAAGGACCAATGACCAATGACTATCGACTAACCGCTACATCTGTTTTTAGCGAGAGTGGTAAATAGTGGCGAAGTGCTTTGCGCGTTACCGCTACGTCACAGGTTAAGGCAATTTGCTCCCGTTCTAGTAAACCCAAAACATGCTCGTGGTTATCTCGTGCTACCACTGGTAACTGATGCAAACCTCTACCAGCCATGCGGTCTAAAGCCTCAGATAAGGGTTCATCCCCATAGGCGTAGAGAATGTCAGTGGTACATATGTCCATAAGTGTTTGATTGCATAAATTACTCTGGATTTCCGTTGATAAATTGGGGAACTCTTGCCAAAGGGAAAGGGCACGGTTGATATCTTCCAGAGAAACGATCCCAACTAATTGCCCTGCTTCATCAATTACTAAAGCACTATGGCAGCGATCGCTGGTCATTTCCAAAGCTGCCTCCAAAATTTTCATACTTGCTAACAGCTTTTTTGGACAAGAGTTCATAGCATCTTCTACCACAATTTGCAGCAAAATATCTGCTTGGTCGTCTTTCAACTCAGAAAGACCGATTTGCTGGAGATGTGAGTTAGAGTTGGAGGTTGGCTTAATCAGCTCCACTAGCCAAACACTCAAACCCACTGCTGCCATTAACGGCAAAACAATGCGATAGTCTCGCGTTAATTCAAATAGCAACAAAATTGCTGTTAACGGTGCTCTGACACTTGCCGCTAGCACAGCCGCCATTCCCACCATTGCATAAGCAGGTGGAGCTGCCATGTAATCACTAATTGCCGGAGCTACATGCGCTAAGATTTTAGCGTAAGCTCCTCCAAAAGAAGCACCTAAAAACATTGCTGGCGCAAATAAGCCGCCAACAAAACCACTACCAGAACTAATTGCCGTCATTACCAGCTTCACCAGCAGCAGCTCAACTAATAGGCGTAGCGAAAACTCCACATCCTGAAGCATCGCTTCCACTGTTTCATAACCAATACCCATAATTTGCGGGAAGCGTAAAGCTACTACACCAACGATGACACCGCCAATAATTGGATGAATGGGCTTAGGTATACGTCCCAGCCATTGCAAATAGGGCACTTCCCCATCAAAGCAGGCTTTCGCCAGACTGACCAACTCGGTATAAGCAAGAGAAACCAAACTTGCCCCCAAACCCAAGCCGAGATACAGGGGTAATTCTAGGGGACTACGTGCTTGGTAAGCAGGTAAGGTAAAAGCAGGTTGTGCCCCCAACCCAATCTGAGCAACTAACGCCGCCACCACTGCTGCCAAAAGCACCACACTGACGCCGGAGGTGGCAAAGGATGTGGCTCCGAGTACTAGTTCTAGGGCAAAAAACACACCTGCGATCGGGGCATTAAATCCAGCAGCCAAACCAGCAGCAGCTCCAGCACCCAAGAGCAAACGCTGTCGCTCTTGAGATACTTGTAGCGCCTGAGACAGCAACATACCGAAATTGGCGCCAATTTCTACACTCGGTCCCTCTGGTCCTAGAGAAGCACCACTCCCCAATGTGACTGATGCTGCCAGCATCTTTGTTACGGGTCGTAGTTGTCGCTTGATCTCTCCTTTTTGGGAGGCGGCGATCAGATATGAAAGTCCAGGACCAAAGTCTTGGGTACGCCATTGCATCAATCCGACAATTAATCCGCCAAGGATCGGGACACAGGCTAAAGTCCAAGCACCCCAAACACCAATAGCGCCCATGAGATTTTCCAGCATCAAATGGTGAATCAGATCGATTAAATAGTGAAACGTGACTACACCCATACCACTACCACCGCCTATCAGCATGGCTAAAAGCAGCACAACACTTTCTGGCGATGGTTGAAAACGGTTAATTAGGTGAGTTAAACGAGCGGAAGCAGTAGGAAACACCGATTGTTCCATTACCTTCCCCAATTCAGTCAGAGGTAGGATAGTCATTGAGAGTAGTAAATCTAATAAAAAATTTAAATTTTTATGTCTTATATTTTATTGTGAGCGATCATTTAGCAACCAGACAACTAGGGAAGTTGGATGCAATTTTTATACTGTATCTATATGATTTACAAAGCTTTGGTAAAAAAAGGCTAAATACAACAAAATTTTTGTAGGGACAATGCTTAAATGGTAGAGAATTGATGGTTAATGGTTATATCGTCGGGTGATTTTAACCAGCCGATATTCTTTGAGAGTAGCGAGGGGTCATCTTCACCTAAATCTAGCTATACTCATGATGCAGCCATTAAGCCGTTCTTGTAGGATGTGGGTGCGGACGTCCTGTCAGCCGCTTCTGTCCTGAGAACACAACAACTGTATTTGTGATTCAGAGGTTATGTCAGACAATATTGGGTAATCTACGCACGTGTTGAGCGGTAATTCTATATAGCTATTGTGATAGAGCGATTAAGTGGACTAGGCGGACGAGGTAAATGAATACGCACACCTTTGATAATCATTATGTTACTTGCCCAATTTGCCAAAAAAATACTAAGCCAAAGCCCGTGAAGACGTGCATTGGATTGTTTAACTGTCCGTATTGCCAGGAACGATTAGTAGTTTGTCAAAGCGGTCATTACGTCCGCGATCCGTTTACCTTGAAACAGATCATGCTCTCATCGGCGCTACGTCGTCAAAGTCGGCCATTAGCTAGGATTATACGGGATTTTGTACTCTTCAAGCGTCCTCTAATCGCCCTAGTTTTGGGAAGCGCCATTCTCTTGAGTTTGTTAGCTGTGACCCAGCATAATACAAGTTCCGATCCCCAAACACCTCCAAAAACAGAGAAAAGTAAAGAATAGGGGCATGGGGCATGGGGCATGGAATTTTACGCATGCTTGTTCCGCTCTCCCACGCAATCCAAGGAGCAATGCCCCATTATCTGCGCGAAAAATCAGCAATTGACAAACAGGCGAGCGTACTGTTCCCAACGCCCTATGCCCTATGCCCTATGCCCCATGCCCAATCTACAATTGATTAGTATTTTTTGTAACTAGTGTCCAGTCGGAAGTTTGGTCAACTCGCTTTGCCGACTTGAGTTGGAGATTAGTGATTGCATCTTTATCCAGCAGGAAGTATAGTTGCCCTTCGGACTCCCAATGATTTTTCAGTTCATCAATAGAAGCAGGAATAACAATGCGATCGCTATAAAAATTCAAAGAGGGACGCCGATGAGGAAAAGATGTGTAAATCTTCTTCACTTCTGGGTTTGCCCGTTGGATCATGGCGGCGACAGGCTTAACTGGATAGTCTTCCCCTAATTCCCAAACCCAGTAGTGGGAATTCATCAACAGCAGCAGCGAAACATAACTTCCCCACAAGAGAATCTTCAGGAATTGCCTGTCGCCTCGCGCTACTAAAATAGCTGCCAGAGCCATGCATGCAGCTACTGCGACAAAAACTAGCTGTAAGTCTGATTTAGATTCTGGACCAATACGAAAATAAATCATTGCAGCAGTCGCCACCACAGCCATGACAGCTAAAGCAGCTACCCAAAAGCGGCGATAAGATGAAGGTATTGGCAAATTCTCGATTTCTGAAAGCTTGCCACCACAAGCCAAAGCTAAGCTGGGGTAAATCGGGAATACGTACCAGGGAAGTTTAGTCTCCATCAGCGAAATAGCAACCAGATAAACAACACTCCAAACCAGCACGAGTTTTGCCCAGCTGAGGTTACGATTTTCCCAGGTTAAACGTAAACTTGGTGGCAAAAAAATTAGCCAAGGCCATGTGTACTTGAGAATTTCTAGTAAATAGTACCAGGGTGGTCCGGAATGATCCTCAACAGATTTCCAAACACGGCTGAGGGATTGATCCACCACGCCTACTGAGGTGAAAACTTGACCGTAGTGCAACCACTGGGCATAATACCAAAAAGCCACAGGCGCAGTGCCCATGAGGATTGCTAACCACATATACCAACTGGTTAGCAGTCGTGGTGTATCCCACAAGAGAAAGACAAGCGCGATCGCACCTAGCAATATGGCCAATATGCTTTTAGTCAGGCAAATTAACCCAAAACCAATGCCCACACCTAGGCAGTAACGCAAATCCCGTCGCGATCGCAACAGACACAACATCATCACCATAAAAAAACATACCACCGCCCCATCTAACATTGCTAACCGTCCATGACGCACCACCGGTAACATTGTTAGATAAATCAAGGCACTATAAACTGCCGCCAAACGTTGGCGAAATATTTCTCGAGCAATACAATACAGCAAAGGTACTGAAGTCGCTGTTAACATTGCTCCAGGTAAGCGTGTTGTCCACTCATTCACACCACCCAAAGAGTAAGCCCAAGCAATCAGCAAGTGCATCACCGGCGGCTTGTTATGATATGGTTCACCCTCCAGTATTGGATAAAGCCAGCGCATTGAACCAGCAGGGGCACGCCAAATTTCACGAGCGACCTGTGCGACAGTACCTTCATCCCAGTCTCGCAGTGGCAATCCTCCAAGATTTATCGTAAAAAGTAACACTGCTGCCAACAGCAGTACTACAACCCATATCCAATCAATTCGTTTCTCAACCGTGCGATACTCTTTTTCTACGCGACCCCAAATAAACCTTTCTTCTTGCATATTCTGGGATAAACATTTTGCTTGCTGATTAGATTACACAAAGACGCTCGCTATAGAGCGAATGTTGCCCTCCGGTAACTATCCGTGCTTTTTATAAAGTAACTCAATTTGTAACGGTAATGGGAAATGGCTAATGGCTAATTGCTAATGGCTAATGGGTAAGGTCAGACTGGCACTTCCCGAATTAGCAATGAACAATTAGCCATTAGCAAATACCTCTAAAAAATAAAAATAACTCGTAATTCCCACTCTTGATCTTGGCGAATAATCTCAAGAAGCTGAATAAATTCTCGAAAGTAAAATCGTCGTTCTGATTCAGATAAGTCTAACCAAAATTGTGGAATAGATACTGCTTGGGCAACAGAACGTAAATTCACTGGTGGGAGAGTCGCCAGCTTTGCTTGAAGAGCAGATATTTCTGTACGGAGTTTGTATGCCCTTAAATTTGCTGTTTCTGCATCTAAAACTCCAGTTTCAAAGAGTGCTGGTAATTGATCAAGTATTTGTTGCTGACGGGCGATCGCTTCACTAAAACTATTCTTCACTGCATCTAACTGGGGAAAATTCATCCCTGCTACTGCAAGGGGTAAGTCGCGGCAAACGGCTGCAATTGTATGTTCTAATACCTCTTGGTAGGGAATAGCACGGCACTTGGGAGAGTTAGGGCAGCTAATAGGACGCAAATAAAGATACTCTTTGTCTTGGTTGCGTATAGTGACACGGGTGACTGTCATGTGTGACTGACATTCACCGCAGACAACTAATCCAGCTAGAGAACGCGGCGCACTCGCAGTGCGAGGCGGTAAACGACTGTTGCGTCGCAACAGTCGTGAAACCTGTGCAGCTTCTTCCCGAGAAATTATGGGAGTATGGGTATTGGAGATAATTTCGCCATTCCGATAAGCTGTATCACCACGATAGACTGGATTAGTCAGCCAGCGGCGACCGGTGGTGACAGAGATTTTTTTGCCGGATTTTTTCGCGATATTACGAACTGCTCCCCGTAAGGAACCATAAAGTAAGAAGTGTTCAAAAAAATCTTTGACTACTGGGGCAGTACTACGGTCTATAATATATTTTCCTTTGCCTCGACGGTAGCCGTAAGGTGCTTTCCCTGGTGGGGGTGCGGCGTCGAGACGGTTACGGGCGTGTCCTTGGCGGATGCGGCGACTGCGTTGCTGATGCTGGATTTCATGTAGTAATTTTAGCAAGTCAGCTCGTCCGCTTGTACTTTCAAGGGAATTGTCAGCTTGCTCAACCGCAATCAGTGTTATCCCTATTATTTCTAGTTGTGCGATCGCGTCGCTTACGGACTCTAGAGTATCCCCCAATTCTGACAAATGACGGATAAGAAGATAATCTGGTGGTTCGGTTTTACAATCGTTGAATAGTTGTTGTAGTTGCGATCGCTTCCCCAAATCTTGATAAATTCGATCTATCTCCCATCCCCATGTAGTTGGATCGGGTGTAGGTTCTAGTAGGGGGTCGGTGTAAGTGTAGGCGAAGATTTTCATTAATATAGTCAACCCCTTCGGGGAATTAAAAATTAAAAAT
>CAZZXJ010000297.1:1509-7797 GCA_964657905.1 uncultured Stigonema sp. | reverse complement strand
TGGATGGGGTTTCCCCCTTGCTCACGAACCCCTGCAAAGGTGCCTCTTTCTGACTGCCTCGTCTTGGCGGTTCGTTTCTCTTACTTAACTTGCTTTCACCTCATCTCCCAAAGACTCGGCAACAGCAGCAAATCGCTCCGCCGTAGCTCGAGCAATAATCGCCACTTGAGACAGAGGCATAACCTTAATAAGTTTAACAATCTGGTTAACATCTGAAGATTCTGTCACTGGCTTAACACCCAAGTAGTTAAGCAACTCCTCCATCGTATAACCTGCTCTCGCCGCAATATTTGCCAAATTCTGTGTATCTGGAATAGATTCTCCCTTCTCCCACAACTGTACAGCAGTGGCAGACACACCTAAAAGCTTGCCAAACCCTCGTTGACTCATAGAGCCACGAGCCATTTTCACTATTTCAATCAGTTTCTTTCTCGCCTCTAAATCCACTACTGTAGTCTTGCTGCCACTACACTTACTAGTTTACTTTCTTGCCCATAAATTTAAGTTAGTCATTGACAAGTTTACTTATCATGTAGATAGAGTAGCTTTACACTCCGACACAAAGGCGTCAATCATTGTTGTTAACTTTAATGCCAATTAAGTGAGGGCTTTACATCCCATAGCATATAGTCATAGTGTGAGACAATAGTCCTGAACACACCTTAGTAATAAATTGCTAGTCCACAAAGTCCTTAACAAGGTCTTCAAGATGGAGAGCTTTAGAGTAAAACGTTATCAGGTCATTGGCACAGCACTTTTATTATCCGTCCTAGCTACTGCTTGTAGTAAGAAGGAAAAATCCGCCAAAGCGAACGGGCCTCCCCCTAGCTCCGTGCAGTTGCAGACTTTACAGACTAACACACTTCAAGACAGTACTGAGTATGTAGGCACTTTGGAAGCTGAGCAAACGGTTGATCTCAAGCCCCAAGTTGAAGGACGAGTTGAGCAAATTCTCGTTCCACCAGGGGCACTGGTGAAGAAGGGACAGCAAATTTTCCAACTCACTCCTGATACAACTGTTCCACAGTTAAATAGTGCCCAAGCCACTGTCAATGCAAACGTGGCAGCTCGTGCAACCGCCGCTCAGCAACTCCGAGTTGATCAGTCACAGTTGAGATCCGCACAGTCTCAATATGATCTCGCACTGCTCAACGCTCAGCGCAATCAATTCCTCGCGCGTCAAGGGGCGATCGCTCAGTCGCAAGCAGATCAAACCAATACGACTCTCAAAGTCCAAAGAGACGCAGTTAAGACAGCTCAAGCTCAGATTAAATCTGCCCAAGCCTCTGTTAATCAGGCAGGGGCAACTATCCGACAAGGGCAAGCACAGGCTGCTGCCGCCGAGGTAAATGTTAACTTCAAAAAGGTGCTTGCACCCATTTCTGGATCAGTTGGCAATATCACCCTGAAGGTGGGAGACTATGTCACCATAGGTCAAACCCTTACCACCATCAACCAAAATAACTTCTTTGATCTACAAATTCCGATTCCCCTGAGTCGCTCAAGGCAGCTGCGAACGGGGCTAGCTGTACAACTACTAGATCCTAATACAGGAAATCAAGTCGGTTCAGGAAATATCTACTTCGTTTCTTCTCAAGCTGATTCAATTGCTCAGTCAATCTTGACAAGGGCACGCTTCTCGAATGCAAGCCACAATTTGCGAGACTCCCAATATGTGCAAGCAAGAGTAATTTGGAGTACAAAACCGGGAGTCCTGGTTCCCACAGAGGCGGTGACGCCCGTTGGAGGACAAAACTTCGTGTTTGTCGCACAACAACAGAACACGAAGGATGGAAAAAGCCAACTGGTGGCGCACCAGATACCAGTCACATTGGGGAACATTCAAGGACAGGGCTACCAAGTCGTGAGCGGGTTAAAGCCTGGTGACAAAGTTGTTGTATCTGGGATTCTGAGGCTGAGGGATGGTTCCCCCATTACACCCCAAGCCGCTAGCACCCCTAATTCACCTCAGTCATAGGACGTTTACAGCATGATCTTGTCCATCGCTGATACTTTTATCAAGCGACCTGTCTTAACAACGGTCTGTACGATCATCATCCTGTTACTTGGGGGGGTGAGTATTCCGCTTCTACCCATCGAGTATGTTCCTCAAATTGCGCCAGTCCAGGTTCAAATAAGTGCTACGTACACAGGGGCTGACCCAGAAACAATAGAAACGACAGTCACCACCCCCATTGAGCGAAAGCTTGACGGCACCCGTGACATGCAGTACTTTAGCTCAACCAGTGTCGCAGGCACTAGCAGTATTTCAGCTTATTTTGCGGTGGGTACTGATCCAAATGCTGACCAGGTGAACGTGCAGAATAACTTGCAACAGGCAATCCCCCTATTGCCAACACCTGTTCAACAGCAGGGAGTCGTTGTCAAAACAGCTTCTACCAGTCTTCTGCTAGTCTATGGTTTTTTCTCTCCCAATGACAAGTACGACGCAACGTTCATCAGTAACTATGTCGATCTGTTCGTCAACGACGAAATTGCCAGGGTTCCAGGGGTTGGGCAGGTCAACATTTTTGGTCAACTCCAGTATGCGATGCGTTTCTGGGTAGACCCTAATGCCCTTGCCAGTAGGGGAATCACGATTAACGATGTTGTTAATGCCGTGAAATCCCAAAATACTGTGGTTGGTGGCGGATCTATTGGTGCAGAACCAGCTCCTAAAGGTCAGCGATATCAAATCCCGCTGAAATTACAAGGTTTTTTTCGGAATGTGGCGGAAGCGGAAAACATCGTTGTCAAGGTGGTAAATGGCACCCAGATCAAGGTCAAGGATGTGGGTCGAGTGGAACTGGGAGCGCAAACCTATAGTAGTTCGGCAAAAATCAATGGCAAACCCGGTGTAGCCTTTGGTATTTATCAGCTTCCAGGCAGCAATGCATTGGACGTGGCAAAACAGGTCGAAGCCAAGATCAAGGATTTAGAGCAGAATTTTCCACCAGGTCTTAAACAGGAACTGGTATATGACACCGTGGGTTTTATTGAAGAATCTACCAAAGAAGTTCTAATCACCCTGATTGAAGCCGTTGGTCTGGTTGTCCTAGTGATTTTCATTTTCTTGCAGGACTGGCGTGCCACCATTATCCCCACCATCTCGATTCCCGTATCCTTGGTGGGGGCCATGATCTTTGCCAAGCTGCTGGGATTTTCGATTAATAGCTTGACCATGTTTGGTCTAGTTCTGGCAACGGGTCTAGTGGTGGATGATGCGATTTTGGTGGTGGAGGCGATCGCCGCGAAGATCCAGAACGAGGGATTGTCGGCACGACGAGCTAGCGTTGAGGCGATGAACGAACTCACCGGGGCTGTGATTTCCACCTCTTTAGTGCTGATGGCAGTGTTTGTGCCAGTGGCATTTTTCCCTGGTGCCACCGGATTAATGTACAGGCAATTTGCCTTGATCATTGCCTTTTCCATTGCAGTTTCCGCCTTTAATGCCCTGAGCTTTAGTCCCAGTATGGCAGCGATTTTGTTGCGTCCTCCACAGGAAGCTCGGGGACCCTTGGGCTGGTTTTTTGGCAAATTTAACCAGGGATTTGCCTGGGTACTCAGCCATTACATAGGTCTTGTAAAGTTTCTCATTCGGTTGCGATATGTGGTGATCGCGCTATTTGTGGTGGGACTGGCAGCAACGGTCTTTATGTTTGGGGTGGTTCCGTCTGGGTTTGTGCCATCTGAGGATCAAGGTTCCATCCTGGGATTTGTCCAAGGTCCAAATATTGCTTCTGTCCAATACACGGGTGATATTCTTGACAAAGTTCACCAGTCTCTCACGACCATTCCAGAAATTGAATCGACTGCAACGATCAGTGGTGCTGGTTTTAACGGGAACGCTGCTAATCAAGGGATCTTCTTTGCCCATCTAAAACCCTGGAGTGAGCGAACCAAGGCGACTCAGACGGTTGATTCCATTCTCAAAGGTCTGAATCAAGATTTGGGTGGCAAGATTACTGGTGCAGTTGCTGTTGCGTCTAGTTCAGCTCCGATTCCAGGGTTTAGCCCTTTAGGCGGTTTCAATATGCAGCTTGAGGATACAACAGGGGGGAAATACTCCTTCCAAGAATTTGAGGCAAATGCTAAAGAAATTCTCCAAAAGGCAAATCAGACCCCGGTGTTTGCCGAAGGGCGAGGTGCTTTCACCCAATTCACCGCAAATACACCCCAGTATGAGATTGACATCAATCGGGATCAACTCAATGCCCTAAATGTTGACTTTACCGATGCGCTGACAGCGATCGGAACTAGCATCGGGTCGTCATACGTAAGTCAATTCGTCTTCGGACCACGCTACTATCAGGTGTATGTTCAGCTAGAAGGGGAGTTTCGCAATAAGCCGGAGGATCTCAAGCAAATTTATGTCCGTTCCTCTTCCAGCAACACCACCTCCACCGCTTCCAACAGCAATATGGTGTCGCTTGATCAGCTTGTCACCATCAAACCCTACACAGCACCAGCTGTAATTTCCCACTTCAATGGATACCGCTCTATCCTGCTTCAAGGAGCCCAGGCATCAGGATACAGTACAGGACAAGCGATTCAAACCATCAGCAAAGACTATCAGGAAGCTGCTCTTCCTGGAATCAAATTTGATTGGTCGGATCTGACTCGAGAGCAGGTGGCAGCAGGCACTCTTGGTTCTTTAATCTTCCTGTTTGCCATCATCATGGTGTTTCTGGTATTGTCAGCCCAGTACGAAAGCTACATTGACCCGATGATCATTCTGCTAACTGTGCCACTGGCAATCTTGGGGGCGCTGAGTGCAGTTGCTTTACGGCGTCTGGTGGATCCTATTTTGTCAAATGATGTCTATTGCAATGTGGCATTGGTAATGTTGATTGGACTTGCCAGTAAGAACGCTATTTTGATTGTAGAGTTTGCCAACCAAGCACGAGAGCAGGGCAAGACTATTGTTCAGGCAGCACTGACAGCGGCAGAAGAACGATTCCGACCGATTTTGATGACGGCATTTGCAGCACTCGTCGGATTCTTTCCCTTGGTTGTGGCATCGGGGGCGGGAGCAAATTCTCGCCACTCTTTGGGAACAGCTGTCTTCGGCGGTTTACTGGTAGCAACGTTCTTAAGTGTATTGTTTGTGCCTGTACTCTATGTTGTGATCAAAAGTCTGGAAGCAACTTTCCTCAAGGATAAGGATAAGACAAAGCCGACCAACCCCCCAACACCGCCCTCACCGTCACCCAAATCTGCGCCAGAACCTAACTCTGACCTTAGGGATGAGCCGCAGGAAGCTACCCGAACAATTCAAGGTGAATCTTCTATCTAAGTAGGTAAGCATAGGGGAGTATAATAAAATGCGGGGGTCAGGGGGTCAAAATAATTCGTAATTCGTAATTCGTAGGAATTAGTCCTCTAACTTCAGCTTCCCCACCCCCAGCAAAAACCCATACTACCACGGCCAACCTCCAATACTTGGATCGCCAATACGGTATAAATCACCTAATTGCCATCCTTCTTTTAAAATGGGTTCCTCCTGAATTGGGCGGGGTATTATAAACTGATACAACGCCTTTTCCTACTTCTTGGTTATGAAATTGATAATAATAGAAAGGTGTCGATGAAGCTGATTCATACAAATATTCTCCCCTATATAGCAATTCTTCGGAAATCCCTCCCGGTCTTAAATTACCTATCTTTCTTTGCTTCTTCCCTCAGTGTCCTCTCTAGCCTCGTGCGGTTTTTTAAATCGGTAATCTTTTAGCGGGAAGGCAGTAAGAAAGCCGAAGCACCGTCGAATCTTCACAGTTGGCTACGCACAGGAATACTATCACTTATGGAAAAATGAAAAACCTTCCAGAAATATTACAAAAGTTGTCATTTAAGACCGAACTCTAGCAAGGACTGGGATACTTGAGATAAAAGCTAGATGAGTAATTAAACAAATTTATCAGGGGAGGGAGACACATGAACACTAGACGAATCATCTTTTCAAGTCTTGTCACTACTGTCATTGGTACAGGACTAGGTTTCGTTATGGCTAGCCTTGCCCCAACTCAATACAAAGGAGAACTCTATCAAGACTTGGATCGTAAATATGCTATTATTGGCACCGTGGCTGGACTAGTGTTGGGAGCCAGTCAAGAAGCGATTCGACAACTGAAACAGCAATGTGATCGAGAGGAAGAAGCGATCGCCTCTCAATGTGAGCAATCAAAACCAATAATCCTGCAACTTAATCCTTCACAAACTCATGTCATCAACCACACTGACAAAATTGTCCTCTAGTGTTGGTTGTTGCTTGTTAGTTGTTAGTTGTTA
>CAZZXJ010000297.1:0-1499 GCA_964657905.1 uncultured Stigonema sp. | reverse complement strand
CTAACCACTAACCACTAACCATTGTGACAAATTAACTGCTAGTAATAGAAGCGGCTAGTTCCGCCAAGCGTTCCTGCTGGTCTTGAGAGATACAAGACTGAATAATTGTCTCTAAATCACCTTCCAGAACTCCGTTGAGCGGGTAGTTGTGATTAAGACGGTGGTCGGTAACGCGGTTATCTTTATAGTTAAAAGTGCGAATTTTTTCCGAACGCGACCCAGTACCCACTTGCGATCGCCGCATGCTCGTTACAGCTTCCTGTTGTTCGCGTAACTTGATCTCATACAACTTCGCCCGCAGGATCTGCATCGCCCGTTCTTTGTTTTGCAACTGGCTGCGCTCTTCTGTACAGAAAATACGGATACCAGTGGGTTTGTGCATCAAGTCAACTGCTGTTTCCACCTTGTTGACGTTTTGTCCACCAGCACCCCCAGAACGAGCCGTAGTCATCTCAATATCTTTAGGGTCGATGTGGATTTCCACGTCATCCACTTCTGGCATGATCGCCACAGTTGCTGTGGAGGTGTGAACCCGCCCCCCTGCCTCTGTGACTGGCACACGCTGCACACGATGCACTCCTGCTTCAAACTTCAGCTTGCTGTAAACGCTGTCACCTTGAATTTCTAAAATAGCTTCTTTGAAGCCACCCATTTCAGCCAAGGACTCGCTTAACAGCTTTACTTTCCAACGCTGGGTATCGGCGTACCGAGAGTACATTCGTACTAAATCACCTGCCCAGATACTTGCTTCATCGCCGCCAGTACCTGCACGAATTTCCAGCATGATGTTTTTGTCATCATTGGGATCGCGTGGTAGCAGCAGTACCTTCAGACGATTTTCTAGATATTCTATTTTTTGATCCAGTTCTTGTACTTCCAGCGCTGCCATTTCATGCAACTCTGGATCGCTCTGAGCTTCTTTGAGAATCTGACGCGCCCCTACCAATTCTTCGGAGGAAGTTTTCCAGGTTTCATAAGTATTGACAACCTCTTCCAAAGAAGAACGAGCCTTCGCCACTTTTTGATACTCATCGGGGTTTTTGGCAGTATCAGGGTCGCCAAGACGACGTGTTAATTCATGAAAAGTTTGTTCAACGGATTTTAGTTTCTCCAGCAGGTATGTTTCAGCCATGATGAGTGTTCTGCTCCTTAAAAGTAACAAGTTGGCTTAAGCATTAAATAAAACAATCGACCCAGCCGATGCAGGGTCGTCGTTAACAGCAAAAGCCTTCCCGCTACTTTTTCTTTTTGCCGCCTGTGGATTGACCTTCCGTCATGCCGTATTTGCGGAGGAAGCGCTCAACGCGACCTTCAGTGTCAATAATCTTCTGGGTACCGGTGTAAAATGGGTGGTTTCCAGACCAAACATCTACATGCAGTTCTGGCTTAGCAGAACCAACAGTCATAACAACTTGACCGTTGCAGTAAACCTTAGCTTCTGGATACCACTTGGGATGAATCTCTGGTTTAGCCATTGTTCTTTTTGTGGTCTATCTATA
>CAZZXJ010000296.1:0-7803 GCA_964657905.1 uncultured Stigonema sp. | reverse complement strand
AAACTCCCTCTCATGTCTCCTCTCCTCGAAACTCTCTCCTTGACCACCATAACCCCCACCACCAGAATGCCGTTTCTTATGACCATGATGCTTCTTCCTCCTCTCCTCACTACTATCCCTCTCCCCCTCCTCTTCCCTCGAACTTCCAGCCAGAAGTTAACCGCAATAATCCCAGATAGGGAAATAGCCATGATCGCGATCGCCCAAAACCATGCTTCGTTCATTGCTCCTGCTTCCACGGCAAAATAGATTGCCATTGGTATTGTCTGGGTTTGTCCGGGAATGTTACCAGCTAGCATCAGGGTAGCGCCAAATTCACCCAAGGCACGGGCAAAAGCTAGAGTTGTTGCTGCCAAAATTCCCGGAAATGCTAGGGGTACTGTGATGCGCCAAAAGATTCTCCACTCAGAAGCACCAAGGGTTCTGGCTACCTGTAGAAGATTTCGATCAATCTGTTCAAACGCTCCCTGTGACGTTTTATACATTAACGGAAAGGAGACGACTGTAGCAGCGATCGCCGCACCATACCAAGTAAAGACAACGCTGAAGTTCAAAAACTCCATGAGTTTCCCAAGTGGACCATTTTTGCCAAACAGCAGCAGTAACAAAAAGCCAACGACGGTTGGCGGTAAAATCAGGGGAGAGACGAAGATTCCCTCAATGAGCGATTTCCCTTTGCCTCCATATCCCAGCATCCAGTAGGCAGCCGCAATGCCCAGGAAAAAGGTAATAAATGTCGCCAGCAAGGACGTTTTTAGGGATATCCACAAAGGGGAAAGGTCAAAGGGCATGATAGTTCAGATAAAATACTCAAAGAAAACGGCGATTCCTCCCACCCCTACAAGGAGTGGGAGGAATCGACGCGAGGCCGTTTCGGGCATAGGGCATAGGGCATAGGGAACGCACCCATGCCCCATGCCCCATGCCCACGAAATCCCACTCTTTCTAGGGGTGGGATGAGTTTAACATTCATGTTTTTGCTAAATGCAGAGATAAACATGTGACTAACGGACAATAAACCCGTATTTTTGGAGTACAGTCTTGGCTGAATCGCTGGATAAAAACTGGACAAAGTCCTTAGCAGCACCGACATTTTTACTGCTTTTGAGCACTGCCATTGGATAGACAATGGGGGAGTGGTATTTCTGGTCAGCAACGACCACCACTTTTACCTTGTTAGAGACTTTGGCATCAGTGGCATAAACCAAACCGGCATCAGCGTTGCCACTTTCAACGGCTGACAGGACTTGACGCACATTGTTGGCATAAACTAACTTGGACTTGACTTGATCATAAATATTCAATTGCTTCAGGACTTGATCGGCATATTGCCCCGCAGGGACACTCCTCGGTTCACCAACTGCAATCCGCTTCACCTTAGCGTCGCTCAGGTTATTAAAACTGGTGATCCCAGCAGAAGAATCATTGGGTACAATCAAAACCAGACGATTGTTTGCTAAATTAGAGCGAGTACCGGGAACCAGCAACCCTTTCTGCTCCAATGCATCCATTTGCTTTTTGCCAGCAGAGATAAAGACATCTGCGGGCGCACCTTGCTCTATCTGTTGCTGCAATGCACCAGAAGCGCCAAAGTTATAATTTATGTTGACATTTGGTTGACCTTTATGGTATAGAGGTGTAATTTCTGCCATTGTATCTTTCATGCTAGCGGCAGCGGATATGAGTAGATTTGTGTTTGACTGGGCAGCCACAGAAGAGGGATCAACCAACCGCAAACCAACTGCAAGGAGTAAGCTAGTAACAGCTGTGACTATCAAGCCAAGAATTTGTCTTCTTTTCATCGGAAAACCTCAAGACAACAATTTTTTTCATAGAATTGATATTTGGTAAGAGTTTACCAACATAACCTAATATTTACTCATAATTTTGGTACAATTATGCCTAGAAAAGAACAAGGATGGGTCACATTTCAAACATCAGAGGAGGAGCGGAAACTTCTGGAAGAGTTCTGCCAAGAGTCTCAGCGTACTAAAACAGAGATCCTGCGAGAACTAGTGCGCGGTCTGAGTAAGCACTCCTCACCACCACCCTCGTTCCCAAGTATGCAGGAAGTGAAAGAGGATGCCTACAATCCTGAGATAGAATTTTACAGTGAGAAGAAAGCTTTAAAAGTTAGTTCCCGCAATGTTCTTAAGGGTGTCATTAAACGAGTTGTCACCGGAGCAGTTAATAGCGAGGTGACGCTAGAGATTGTTCACAAAGTTGAGCTGACCTCGATTATCACCAAAGTGTCAGCAGAGGAATTGGATCTGTCTGAAGGAAAAGAAGCCTATGCAGTCATTAAAGCCAACGATATCGTCATTGCCAGGGAATAGACTTCAATGGTGCAGTTAATACAGCGTTCCACAGGCTTGATTGTTGTACCGACTACAAACCTGTCAAGTTTACGGGCATAGCAAAAGTCCCTTGGTAGTAAGCCAAGGGCTTTACTGTTGCTTATTTAACGTTAGTAGCGTCTCAGAAGTGAGTAACTGGGACACTAATCGATCCACGAACTTCGGAATCGAGTGGAGGAACCTTGGAAAGGCCGAATGGGTCAACCGGCGGCGGAGTCTGGTTCGGCGATGAACGAAAAAATTGCTTAACGCTAGCAGAGGGATCTTTCAAAAAGTCCACCGGGTTGAGCGATGGAGATGGCTGATTGTGTACTGATGGAATTGATTTAGTAATTTGTTCTAGTCTGTCAGTTTGGTCAATGACATGACCTGCATCACGATTAATCATGGCTGGTTGAGTAACCAACGCAGCAGCCTGACCGGAATCAGTTTCGTTATGAGAAACATTGACTTCGTTGGCGTAGGCTGGATGAGTTAGGGCGATCGCACTCAGCAAGATGACGAAGGCTTTCGTTAAGTGTTTCATAATAAAGTCTGCTGGATGATGCTTACTCTGTAATTTAATTGTCCTATCTAGTGATCCCATGCCACGTACAGCAACAGCAGTTTAGATCGTTGGTGTGCCCAACGCTCAAGGGGACACTTTGATGCTTTTATGTTAACAAAACTGGCAATAGAGCCTATGCGTAGAGCTAAATTCAATACTTTTGTATATTTTTTATCAATAGACAAGGAGACAATTTGCTTTACTATACATCTGTAAAGTACTTAATTGGCTCCATAGCCTCTACCCATTAAATTTTCTGTATTTTATAAGACATACTTTGAATCTCTTGACGGCTAAGATTAATTTTTGTGAAAAAACTACATAATCTTAGTACCGCTACGCGTTCGTCAAAAGTCAAAAGTCAAAAGAATTGTATTCCAGGCGTTTGCGCCGTTTTGTAGACCGAAGGGCTTCCAGCAGGGTATGGTAGTTTTATTTCCGCTGACCTGTACTAGTTATATCCCAATGTGATAAATTTGATTGTTATATAGTAATATAAAAATATTTTAACCACGAGGATTATATATTTGTGCGGGATGATTTACAAGAATTGGAAATTGCTCAGAAAGAACTGCAAAATTTGACTAATTTGCCAGTTAATGAAAAACTAATTCTCATTATTAATCCCATCAAGACATGGGTAAGTGAAATTATAGAACAACTTAAAGGCTCTGAAGGTGCTACTGTATTTTTCAAGACATTTTCTATATTATTTTTAATACATATTATATTTGATGTTTTTATTAAAATGTTTGCTACATGGATAACAATTTCATCATGGGTATTATTATTAATATTATGTTTGCCTATAGGAATATTTATACAAATTGTATTTTATATCGTATGGAAGCAAAGAAGCAATACTGTCAAAGTTAACATGACACACTCTCTCAAAATTCTTTTAGACGATGTTGATAGGTATAATGCTGTTGTCAAAGCCATAGAGATCAATGATCAAATTGAGGCAGCAGGTAATGTCGGAGCAAGGATCAAGGAAAGAAAGAGAGTTATTGAAGCACTTCAATTCACAAGAGCCGATTTAGTTCGCGCTTTGATGACAGAAAGAATTTTGAGAGAGAATAAGAAATTTATCATTAGTAATACAGAATTATTTGCCAATAACTTAACTACTTTAATAGCAATGCAAGTTACTGAACAGGCTACTGAGCATGGACGGTTACTCAATGAAGCATTGCAAATTGCCTTAGATGTACAATACGAAATGAGAAGTTTACAAAAAAATAATTACTAATCGAGCGTCGGCACGAGCGTCACCCGAAGGGCGGATGAATAAATGGGTTGAAACACGGAGCCAAATTGGAAATTTGGTGGTCAACACTTTTGTGGCGGGTTTGAATCCCCCACGAAGAGTGTTCTGACGACTGACTTCTTCTTCAAGGACTAGAAAAATGCTCGGATCATTATTTCAACCCGAAGCCTTCAGGAGGGAAGTAATTACGAATTATGCTGACGCTCCTGCCTGACTGGGTTTAACATAAAGATTGTTAAACTAAAGTGTTCGCAGCATGGAATGGAAAGAAATCTCTGGCAACTGGGTACTTGTCCCCCGAAACCCCACCGGCATCATCCATTTCTTGGGGGGTGCATTTGTCGCAGCCGCACCCCACATCACCTACCGATGGTTACTAGAACAATTGGCAAGCAAAGGCTATGTGATCGTTGCTACCCCTTTTGTGAACACTCTAGATCATAGTGCGATCGCCAAATCTGTACTGTTAAACTTTGAACGTGCCCGAGAACGCTTACACGACTCCTCAACAATTAGCAAGCGCTACCTTCCCATCTATGGTGTTGGGCACAGTATGGGGTGCAAACTCCACTTGCTCATTGGAAGCCTGTTAGGCGTAGAACGCGCTGGTAATATCCTCATATCCTTCAACAACTACGCAGCAAGAGATGCTATACCCTTAATCGAACAATTCAACGTAGCCGCCCTAGAATTTACCCCCTCTCCCTTGGAAACCAACAAACTTGTGCAAGAGCAATACAATATTCGCCGGAACCTGCTGATAAAATTTACCAATGATACCCTAGACCAATCAGCAGCTTTAACGGAACTGCTGCAAAAACGCTTTCCTGAGATGGTAACGGTGCAAAAGCTACCAGGAACTCACACGACACCTTTGGGTCAGGATATTAAATGGCAGACAGGAGAATCGTTCACACCGTTTGACGCCCTAGGGCAGTGGTTTAAGCAAGAAGTATACCGCGAATTGAATCAGCTCAAAGGCTCCATACTCTTGTGGCTCAACCCTCTTTCACCACCATAATTAGTTAAATTGTCATTTGTCCTTTGTCATTTGTACGAGTGTGAATGACCAATGACCAATGACTAATGTGTTTCAAATTCTAGTAATTGACGATGACCCTGCTGTACAGATCTTGCTGAAAAGAATGCTGGAAAGACAGGGTTATGCAGTAGTTGCCGCTAGCAATGGTGAGCAAGGAATTGCCCAGGCATTAGCATGCCATCCGGCACTAATTATTTGTGATTGGATCATGCCGGGGTTGAATGGACTGGAAGTATGTCAATGCATTAAGGCAGACCCTAATTTATCCACAACGTTCTTTATTTTATTAACATCATTGGACTCGGTAGCTGATCGCGTCAAGGGGCTAGATGCTGGTGCCGATGACTTTATCACCAAACCTATTGAACAAAATGAATTGCAAGCGCGGGTGAGAGCGGGATTGCGCTTACACCAGAGCAGTCGGGATTTGCAAACCCAAAAGCAAATTTTAGAGGCAGAACTGGCAGAAGCAGCGGAATACGTGTGTTCCCTTCTACCTCTTCCGATGACGCAACCCCTCAACATCAATTTCCGATTCATTCCTTCCCGGCAGCTTGGAGGCGATTGTTTTGATTACTATTGGCTCGATTCCAACTATTTAGCAATTTACCTACTTGATACTGCCGGACATGGACTCAGAGCTACTCTGCCTTCGATTTCTGTACTGAATTTACTGCGATCGCGTGCCCTAAAAGGTCTGAATTACTATCAACCAAGTGATGTATTGGGAGCGTTGAATGACACCTTCCAGATGAATTATCAAAATGATAAATACTTTACTATTTGGTATGGAGTTTATAATCGAGCCAAGCGCCAATTAATTTATTCTAGTGCTGGTCATCCACCAGCAATATTACTATCCAGCAAATCTTCAACCGTCACTGAAGTCAATCGACTAAGGACGCCTGGGTTGCCAGTTGGAATGTTTCCACAGGTAAAATATGTTGATGGGTTTTGCGATATTGAAGAAGATAGCATCCTTTATATTTTCAGTGATGGTGTTTACGAGATTACAAAATCTGATGGGACAGTTTGGACTTTGGAGGCTTTTATTGAAATGCTTACCAATTCAGATCATCCTCTTGAGTCCAAGCTTGACCAGGTACTTAATTACCTAATTGCTTTAAACTCTAAAGAGGCTTTTGATGACGATTTATCTATCATTCAACTCAAGTTTGATTAGTTTTTAGACATTATAATTTTGTGAAAATCCTCTTGATTCGGAAATATTTCAAATACCTTATCCATGCCCGTAAGTTCAAATAATATCCTGACTTGCTCGTTAATCGAGCAGACAACTAGCTTCCTATCCGCTGCCCGCAGTGCTTTGAAAGCTAACACCAAAGCTCCCAAACCAGAACTATCCATAAATATGACATCTTTAAAATCAACTAATACAATTTTCGCACTACTTTCTTTTTCTAGAATTTTAGTAATTTCTTGTCTAAACTCTTGGGATTTTGTGGCGTCTAAACTACCAATAAGTTGAATAACTTGCACTAGATGTGTCATATATTTAAGCAATTATTTGTGTAAATGATGTCCTAACTTTGCTAGTATATGCCTATCATAATTCATTTGAAAAATGGTAGCCAGATAGAGACGTTACATGTAACGCCTCTACAATCTGAGGGCGTTTGCGTGGTCAGAGGATACTCTTAGTCACATGTAGCACAACTAACGCGCCTCATAAGGCAGTGGCCGTTACTTTTTAGTATTCCCGCTATTTGTTATTTCTTAACAGATCTATCTCAAAAATCTGGGGGGCACGCCGCCATCCCCCTCAAACCGGACTCACCTTAGCTCGATATAAGAGCTTTTCGCCTTGCCGATAACCGCTATAACGTACCTTGACAGTTTCGCCTGGTTGTGCAGTTCCTTCCATGAGTTGGTGCAGCAGGGGATCATAGGGTAGTTCTGCTCCCACGGGTGCGATCGCTTCCACCTCCCACTGTTGTAAAAGTCTTTCTAGGGGTTTGAGTACTAACGGAACTATGTTGATTGCGGGAAGATGTGGATTTTCTCGCGCTTTTTGTGCTGCGGTAGGAAATTGTAATAACAAAGATTCCAGCAGTTGCAAACTCGACTGCTGGAACTCTTGCAGCAATACCTGTCGTTGCTGCAAGAGTTGTGATTGGCAGAGCGAATATTCTCGTTTTAAATCTGCTATTTGTTGTAACAATTCTTGGGTTGGTGCGCCTTTGTCTCTCACAAAATCTACCTGAGAGAAAGTTGCTACTAGCTCACTTAATGAAACCTGTAGCGCTTGTGACAACTTGAGCAGCACATCCATCCGCATCTGCTCAATCCCGAACCGCCGTAACCGCAAAATTTGACGTTCTGAGATGCCAGCAGTGCGACTCAGAGCTTTAAAACTAAAAATCTTAACCCGTTGCATTAAATCTTGCAACTTCCGGGTAAAATCCATTTGATTGCAATTTTCAATTGAAGCCACCCTTAAGCCTCTCATCGTTCAACACTTCTCGATTTGCCTACCCTACCATCTCCTCCACTTTTTGCAACACAACTAACAGAACTACTGTGATCGGATGCAGCTCAATATCCGAGAGGCAAAACACGGCAGAAT
>CAZZXJ010000295.1:0-7825 GCA_964657905.1 uncultured Stigonema sp. | reverse complement strand
GCCAAACGGTGAGCCAGTGCGGTCTTGGGGTTTCCCCAAGTAGAGCAACTGGCGTAAGCGTTGCGATCTTCGAGGAACGAGCGTCACCCGAAGGGCCTCGCGTCGATTCATCCCACTCCTTGTAGGGGTGGGATTCGGAGCCGTTTTCTTTGAAACCCTTGTTGTGTAAGATTATTTATAAGTTATAGATAACCGAAGGGCGGCGCTGGGTTGTTTACGTGTCTACCACAAAAGCCTATTGCCAATAACTGGCAAACAAAGTACATCCTTGAAGAAATTTGATGAATACTAACGAGTCTAATAAAAAAGGAACCGTGGTTTGCATCGGGTGCAGTTACGATGCAAATCCTGCTGGGGCTAAACGCTGTCAGAAGTGCGGCAGGCAACTTGTGATCAATTCTGTTGTACCTATTAGTAACAAAGTTGGCAAAATTGATTTCATTCCTTACGTATTTTTACTGCTTCTCGCCCTAATGTTCTTGATTTTTGCTGGGTTTGGCTACTATTACGGGCGGCAATTCCGATTCCTAACGACCACCAGCAATCGGAACATTTTCTCCAAAAACAGTTCCTCGGATTCCTCGGATATCCAATCCTATAGCTCTATGAAGGAGGTTGCGAATGTGCCAGAAGGTAGATTCAATTTTGGTGGCTCCCTCATTTTTGCATCTATAGTTGCTCAAGGCACACACAAGGCTATCAACCAGGCTCACCCGAAATTTCTCTTACGCTACAACGAGCCAATCGATAACCAACCTGGTACGGGAAAAGGAATTGAGATGCTGCTCAACGGGCAACTCAGCTTTGCGTTGTCCGGTCGTCCCCTTGAGGACGTTGAGTACGTGATGTTGCCTCTACTCCAGGAGCAATTGGTATCGGCGCAGCGATGCTAGTTGCTACTCAGGGAATAGTTCGCCCTGTAGCGTTGGCTCCTAGTAACAGTAAGCAGTATGTACCAGTGGTCACTGATGGTCACCGACTCAACTTGACAGCTTTCCAGAATGGGACTTACCCCATAACCAGGTTCTTATATGTCATTATCCGTCGAGACAGTAGAGCAGATGAACGAGCCGGAGTTGCCTATGCTAATCTATTGCTGTCTAGGGAAGGTCAACAATTTGTCGAAAAGGCGGGCTTAGTACCAATCCGGTGAAAATAATGACTCAAGAAAACTACATACCAAACGAAAACCTTGGTTCCTTGCTAGGAGAATACGCTCATCCCCAAGGATATCTGGAGTATGTCAGCAGCTTACCGTTTCTTGGTCGTCTGCGCTGTTCAACTCGACAAGTTGAGGCTGGAAGTTGGCAGGACATTCTACTTGATTACGAAGTCGGTGCTTCTGGTATTGCAGATGGTGCTTGGATTAAGGTAACGTTTAAATTTTACTCGGATTGGGCACTGTTTCAAACAGAGGACCCCAAGGAGGCTAATTATCTTTCAGCAGAATACCAAGCTCGCCCTTGTCTTCCTGGTGAAAGTCCCGCAACAGTACAGTTACTCCTCGTTCGGTTTGACCAGAAGGGGCATGAACGTCCTTATCAAAAGGCAATTATTATAGACATTGTAGATGGCTATCTCAAACCAGGTGACCATATTTTTATTCGGTTGGGCGATCGCCGTGCTGGTGGACCTGGAACAAGGGTGCAAACGTTTGTTGAAAACGGGTTTCGGTTCCGTGCTTACATTGACCCGGTAGGCACGTCTCGAGGAGCTGAAATTCCTGGTGATGTGGTGATTGATATTATGCCAGGACCACCAGCCAAACTGGCAATTGTCACTCCACGACTGGTCAAAACAGGTGTTTCTTTCCCTGTACGAATACGGTGCGAAGATGTTTGGGGCAATACTTGCTGGGGTTTGGGAGAACAACTGCGGTTAACAAGTAAATCAAGCACACAACAGGAGCAAATTCTTGATTTACCAAAGCAAGGTTGGGCGGTGGCAAAAACCAGCCTGACTTTAGATGCGAATGAGGAAACAGTACTTCAAGCTACCCTAGTAGGCACTGAGTTACAAAGCGTCACACCGATCGTAGCAGACAGCAACCTAGCTTATCCTCGCGCCTTTTTTGCAGACCTTCACGTCCACTCCAATAACACAGTCGGAACCAATAGTACTGAGTATAATTTTGCCTACGGTCGAGATGTGGCGGGATTAGATGTTTTGGGTTACACAGCAAATGATTTTAATATTACTGAGGATCAGTGGCAGGAAGATGTGAAACTCTGTCGAGAGGTGACCCAGGAGGGCGAGTTTCTCTGCTATCCTGGCACAGAATGGTGTGGGAATTCGGCGGCTGGAGGCGATCGCAACGTTGTTTTCTTAAGTGAAGAAGTCCTGTTTCCCTACGATCGTCAAGGTCAGTCGGTTCGCTCCTTCGAGTGGAACGAAGACATGTTGGGTAAGCAACTTCAGCCCGGAGCGTGGCCCGTTGATCGCCTTTACGCCGCTTATATTCATGCCCCAGAACAGCACTTGCTCATTCCTCACGTGGGAGGACGCCGTGCTATCCTAGATTGGCATCATCCTAAACTAGAGCGCCTGATTGAAATTGGTTCAGCTTGGGGACACTTTCCCTGGTTTTATCAAGATGCCATTAGTCGTGGATATAAGCTGGGGGTGTCAGCCAACGGTGATGAGCATCGGGGACGTTGTGGTGGCGGAGTTCCGGGATCTGCGGTTTTTGGAGTGAATGGGGGTGTAACTGGAATTCTTGCCCCATCTCTAACGAAGACAGCAATCAATCAGGCTCTACGCTCTCGTCATACTTGGGCAACCACAGGTGAGCGGATTGTAGCCCTACTCTGGTCTGGCGAGCACATTCAAGGAGACGAATTTACCGCTCATGGTCCTGTCACGGTTCATTATCGATTTTTTGGTACAAGCGGTTGGGATGAACTGACAGCGTATACTGACCAAGGTTTACTGTGGCATCGCAATCTTCAGTCTGAAGCGGATTGTTATGCACCAAATCGAATTCGTTTGCGATGGGGTGGCGCCAGAATTAAAGACCGCTATCGCTCTTGCCAATGGTTAGGATTTCTAGAATACTCTAACACTCTAGTTCAGAGCTATCGAGCTGATGGACTAGAGCATCCAGAAGAGTACGTTAGACGATCTGGACCACTGAAGCTAGAGTTTCGTTCCGATACCTATGGGGACTCCGACGCGCTGGAGTTGGAACTTTCCGATTTGCCTCAGGCTCGCTTCCGCCTTCATGTCCAAATTGACAGCTACACTAAGGTGGGCAGCCCCTTGAAAAGAAACCCCTACATTCACTGCCCTGATTTCTTTTGGGAGTTCACAGGTCGTGAGATTTTGGAGCAAGGGTTTTTACGTCAGGAATTAGGTGGAGCAGAGATGTTTGTTGCGGCAGAGCGCCTAAGTGCTACTCCACCGTCTCAAGATCTGAGCGGTAGCTTTACACTACAACCTCAGTCCACATCCTACGGGTTTCTACCAGTTTATTTATCCGGTCGTCAGGTAGACGATTCTAAAGCTTGGACCAGTCCCCTGTTCATCAAGTTTGAGAATGTTGCGCTACTGGGAAATTAATAAATACTCTCAATGAAAACGGTAGTTCGAGAGAGGGGTTTGTGTCAGGCAACCCCTATGGCGTCCGATGAGGTACAATGCAAAAAAATGTTTAAATTATCAGCAGCCGACAATTTATGAGTTCACCAGAAGTAAATACAATATCCAGCGATAAAAGTCTAGAGGCAATGCGGCATTTTTCCGAACAATACGCCAAGCGCACTGGAACTTACTTCTGTGCTGAACCCTCTGTAACGGCAGTTGTGATTGAAGGACTTGCCAAGCATAAAGACGATTTGGGAGCGCCTTTGTGTCCCTGTCGCCATTACGAAGACAAACAAGCAGAGGTCAGTGCTACATTTTGGAACTGTCCCTGTGTACCAATGCGGGAGCGCAAAGAGTGCCACTGTATGCTATTCCTCACCCCAGACAACGAGTTTGCTGGTGAAAAGCAAGAAATCTCTTTAGAAACAATCAAACAAGTACGAGAGAGTATGGCATGAGCGAAGGGGTGTCAGAGCAGTTTTGGCAAGCTGTGGAGGAGTTCAACACAGGGCAGTTCTATGCCTGTCATGACACCCTAGAGGCTCTATGGATCGAAGCAACAGAGCCGGAAAAAACTTTTTATCAAGGCATTCTGCAAATAGCTGTGGCTCTGTATCATTTGGGTAACCGCAACTTGCGAGGTGCAATGATTTTGCTGGGAGAGGGAAGTAATCGTCTGCGCCGTTACCCATCTGTTTACAGGGGCATTGATGTAGACGAATTATTGGATCAGAGTGTAGCATTGTTAAAGATCCTACAACAAACAGAGCCAGAATTGATAGCCGCCCTTGACTTAGATCAGGATCAAGCCTTGCCATTGCCCAGAATTCTGCTAGTAAAAAATTAAAAAATTTTCCAAAAAATTATTGTGCCTATTGTGCCGACCTACTTAGGGAACACCAAGAAATAAATTGTCCCAAATTGTAGGGGCGGGGTTCCCCCGCCCTTACTTACGAATGATACGATTGATTGGCTTATGGGTGGGATATTTTATTTTCTGGAAGTCCCTTAGCCCACCAATTGCAAAGGTTGGTCAGCACTGCCCACCCTAGGAATCGGTATTTTTAGCCGCCACACCAACAACAGCCTGATAGGGTGAAGGCGATAGCAAGTGCTAATCTGAGCTATCCTATTGGTGTTGTAGGTGTTTTCCAACCTTAGCAGTAAAAGTAGACTGGTAGCGAAACCTTGAGGGTGGGGAAAGCGTCTACACTTTCAGCTAGGAGATACGCTCAAATGGTTCAGAGTGTAAGTTTCATCTTTCATTTTTAGAGAAAGTACTTGAGAAAATTAGCATAATCGAAATCTTACCTAAATTTTTATGATGTCCTGCTATAAATCGCCTAAATTTCAGATGGGTCGCGCTGCTTTAGCGTTGATGTTACCTGCTGTAATTGTGAGCGCCATCGCATTTCCCCCGCAGGTGCAAACCGCTACTGCACAAGCACCTAAGGACAATCGCCCTCTTACCATCCATTCTGATTTGCAAGAATATGATGCCAAAACCCAAGTAGCAACGGCTCGTGGCAATGTGCAAATGTTGTATCCGGCTCGGGGAATTCAGGCAACATCTGCTCAGATACAATACTTTACCAAGGAACGCCGCATTGTTCTCAGCGGCAATGTATATATTTTGCAACAGGGGGGCAATAGTATTCGGGGCGAGAAGGTTGTTTATCTGATTGACGAAGGGCGATTTATCGCTGAACCCAAAACCAACCAGCAGGTAGAAACCACTTACATTGTCAACGACACCAACCCTAACAACCAAGCTGCGACACCAGCCCCAGGGACACCAGCCTTTAAGCGATCTCGTCCTTGAGTCATGACTTAGCACAAAAGGGGCGAATAGTGAAAATTGTCTTAGAAAACATTCACAAATCTTACGGGAAGCGAGTTATTGTCAATCGTGTCAACATTTCTGTTGCTCAAGGTGAAATAGTTGGTTTACTAGGTCCCAATGGAGCCGGTAAAACAACAACTTTTTATATCGCCACAGGTTTAGAAAAACCAGATCGGGGAACAGTCTTCTTGGATAAGCAGGATATTACTGCACTACCAATGCATAGAAGGGCGCGACTGGGTATTGGTTATTTGGCGCAGGAAGCGAGTATTTTTCGCCAACTGAGTGTGCGGGAAAATATTCTTTTGGTGCTAGAGCAAACCAATGTGCCACGCTGGCAATGGTCATCACGAGTAGAAACTTTATTGCGGGAGTTTCGTTTGGAAATAGTAGCTAATAGCAAAGGAATTCAACTGTCTGGCGGTGAGCGACGCCGGACGGAATTAGCAAGAGCCTTAGCAGCTGGAAGGGAAGGACCGAAATTTTTATTTTTGGATGAGCCATTTGCCGGAGTTGACCCAATAGCAGTCTCAGAAATTCAGCAAATTGTGGCGAGGCTGCGCGATCGCCACATGGGTATCTTAATCACAGATCATAACGTCCGCGAAACCCTCGCCATCACAGATCGGGGATATATCATGCGTGAGGGGCAAATCCTCGCTGCCGGCACAGCCAAAGAACTTTACAATAATCCCCTAGTCAGGCAATACTACTTGGGTGAAAACTTCCAGATATAAATCTGAAATTACTAATGAAAAAATAGAGATTTTCTACTTTTGAATTATTACACTTAACCGTTATCATTTCATGATTGATTATTAATCAACAAAATTTCTTAATGATATCAAACACTTGCAAAATAAAGACTTTCCTGTTTTCATTTGCAGTAAAATCAGTCCCAAAAAAGATAGTTTTTCACTACCAATTCTACAGTACAGAACCTTTTTTCTCTAAGCCTAAACTAGTACACATCGACGGAAATAAAGCTACCATTAAAAAGAGCGCGAAAAGCTTATGATGTAGGCTTTTAATTGATTCTGACTCCTGACTTCTTCTTCAAAATTTTTAATTTTTAATTTTTAATTCCAAGAGAGCGATACTAGTGTCCTTAAAATTAGATTCTAAGTATATTAGAAATGCTTCGCTGCGTCTAGGTCGCAGATTTTTTATTATTCGTGGTTTATGACATCAAAGAAGCTTAAGTCGTCTTTTTACAACATCTACTCGTTGCTGCCTTTTTCAATCATGGATCGCTACCTTGCTAGCGAATTGCTAGCGCCGTTTTTATTTGGCATTGGGGCTTTTTCTTCCCTCGGCGTCACGATTGACTCTGTGTTTGAACTCATACGGAAAATCGTGGAACGCGGACTCCCCATAGGTATCGCCGTGAATGTCTTTTTATTAAAGCTGCCAAATTTCATCGTTTATGCCTTCCCCTTATCCACTCTGCTGGCTACTTTGATGACTTACAGTCGTCTTTCGAGTGAGAGCGAACTAATTGCCTTGCGTGGCTGTGGGGTGAGTGTCTATCGCATGGTGCTAACTGCTGTGTTTTTGAGTTTTTTTGTCACAGGAATGACATTTTTGTTTAACGAGCAAATTGTACCAGCAGCAAATTACCAAGCCACTATCACCTTAGAGAAAGCCTTAAAGTCGGACAAGCCAGCTATTACAAAGCAGGATAACTTCCTCTATCCCGAAACGCGCGAAGGTAAAAAACAACCAGATGGTAGTGTGCCAAAGGTTCTGACACGCTTGTATTACGCTGATCAGTTTGATGGTAAGGACTTCAAAGGTTTGACGATTATAGATCGTTCCCAAGAAGGTGTGAATCAAATTGTCGTAGCAGCAGCAGGTGAATGGAATCCATCACAAAACATCTGGGATATATACAACGGTGTCATCTATTTAGTCGCTCCAAATGGCTCTTACCGCAACATTGTACGGTTTGAACATCAAGAACTGAAATTGCCCCGCACAGCATTTGATCTGGCAGAAAAAACTCGGGACTACGGTGAGATGAATATTGCCCAAGCGTTTGAACAGTTGGCAGTTGTACGCCTCGGCGGTGATGAGCAAAAAATTCGCAAACTCGAAGTTCGGATTCAACAAAAATTTGCCTTACCGTTTGTATGTGTAGTTTTTGGCTTGGTCGGTGCAGCTATGGGAACTATACCCCAGCGTACAGGAAAAGCTACAAGTTTTGGTATTAGTGTTATAGTTATTTTTGCTTATTATTTATTTTATTTTATTACTGGTGCGATGGCACAAGCAGGCGTCTTTTCTCCCTTTATAGGGGCTTGGTTGCCCAACTTTTTATTCTTAGGAACAGGGACATTGTTACTGAGGCGGATAGCACAGCGATAAATGGGCATGGGGCATGGGGCATAGGGCATAGGG
>CAZZXJ010000294.1:0-7833 GCA_964657905.1 uncultured Stigonema sp. | reverse complement strand
ACTTTTGAATGAGTGACTTTTGACGAACGCCTTGCGGTACTAGGCGTAATCGTTATATTCCAACTCAATACTTTTCATACATTTTTTAGGACAGCGATCGCATGGGCGTATTGCGGATCGGACTGAGTGCCAAACAAAGCTGGGTTAGCCTCTAGCTGCTGCTGCTGGGTCTGTGTCAAGTCTATCTTGACATCAGGCGTAATCCCTTTGTGGCCAATATCCATACCCTTTGGCGTGAAGTAATGTTCTATTGTGACTGACAACCCAGAACCATCACTGAGGGGATGTACCACTTGGACTATGGCTTTGCCAAAGGTTTGACTACCAACTACTACTGCTCTAGTGTTATCCTTGAGAGCAGCTGTGAGGATCTCACTGGCACTTGCCGAGTTGCCATCTACCAGCACGACCAACGGCTGTTGCGTCAGTGCTGTGTGATCAGCTTTGGATACCTCAGTTTTCCCCATCCGGTCTACCTCACGAACAATCACACCATGATCCAGCCACATCCGAGCAATTTCCACACTTGAATCCACCAATCCGCCAGGATCGCCGCGCAGATCCAACACATACCCATGGACATGCTGAGCCTTGAGTGCTTTGATTGCCCGACGCATTTCATGAGCAGAGGTGGCACTGAACTCACTCAAGCGGATATAGCCAATGCGCCTTGTACCCGACGCCTTGAGAGTGTAGCTAACTGTTGGCAATTCTAGATGCACGCGGGTCAGCTTCACGTCAAAGTTGCTGTGCGTAGGTCGCCCAATCTGTAGGGTAATGTGTGTACCTACTTGACCGTGAATCAGCTTCGAGACATCTTCCATGATCATGCCTTGAGTGGATTCACCATCTATAGCCAGAATCTCATCCCCAGGTTTAATGCCAGCTTTGAACGCGCTTGATTTCTCAAGCACGTTCACTACCGTGAGCCTCCCAGTTTTTTCGTTTACTTCGATGTCAATCCCCACCCCAATGGTTTCCCCAGAGGTTTCCTCTGTCAAGGCTTGGTACTGATTCGGGTCGAGAAACCGGGTGTAAGGGTCTCCTAGCTGTTTCAAAGCTGCCCGGATGGCGGTGTAAGCCTGTTCTCGGTTTGTGTAGTCGCGGCTCAACAGGCTTTGTCTGGTTGCTTGCCAGTCAACGTGATTGAATGTACCATCCACATAATCGCGGTTAACCATTTGCCAAACTTCATCAACCACGGCTTTTGGACTATCCTTTAACTCTGCACCGACTAAGCGACACCCGATTAGGCTAAATAGAAATAAACTAGCAGTCGTAGCGATCACTCCACCTAAAAAAGCACTCATAGCGCAGTAACCCTTGTTTTGAGGATTGAAGCATTGTTACCTATGTGTTTCAGAGTTGTTGAATTAACATGAAATTGCCATTCCGGACTCATAGCGATTCATAAATAACTCAATCTTAATATCGTGCAACCTCTTTGTCTTAGAGAGACAGATTCATAGTTTCATCCCCATAAACAGCAGTCTAAGTTGAAAAATGCCATGAGCCAATGAGCGAAAACACAATTGCTGAGCGGCTGACTTTTTGTCATCAGTTGCCTTTCGGTTGTGTAACTGCGATCTAAATTGTCTTTTTAATCCCAAAAATCTTTGTATTTTGTATTTTGGGTTATAAGTTAAGTGAGACTTTTTTTAATCTCAATATTACTTATTATTGTCATCGCTATTATATGAATTCACATCTAAAAGCTGCTATTGAAGAAAGTCATGAATACAACCATGACTTTAGTCACAGTTTCTTCGATACTGATCATCCATTGAAGAGCAAATCAAGAACTGCATCTTACAATAATGTCAACCCGAAAACCTCAACGATTTCAAATTTCTGAACCTGTGCAAGGTCTCCAAATCCTGGTTCAACTCAGCACTACTCCTTTAGTGCGGACAGTAGTAGCTACCTTTACCCGCCATCAGCTAATGATCGTAGGGATAATGTTTGTTGTGACGCTAACCTTTGCTAAACGCGAAAATGCCCCTTGGGTTACGGTGCGCCAAGAGGTGGCGATTGAATTCTTTTCCACTGTATCCCAGTCACTGGCTGCTTTATTGGGGGTTTTAATTGTTTTCCTGACGTTTTCTAGTCAGTTGATTGCTCAAAGGCGACTTGACCACTACCGTGAACTTCAGATCCAGATTCACCAACTGATTTGTTTTACCCAACAGCATACTTCACAACTCAGTGATTTTAATAAACTCTTGGTAGAAGTAATCGATTATTTAGTCCCCTTGCATTTGAAGGATTTCCCTATCTGGGCGTCTACATCCCAAGTGCTTCCGTTGGACAGGCTGATAGCGGATTTCAATCATGAATGGGCACAGGAGAAGCAACAACTCTCCTTACGTGCCCGTCTGAACCTGCAACAAATTTTGCTGATCCTGAATAACATAGAAGAAATCCTTGAGGGGTTTTTCACGCTCTACAATCGCATTTTGGAGATGAGCCGTTTTGTTCTCGCGATCGCCAAATTGTCCTTCCTGATGGCAATTTCGCTGCTGTTTTTGCTGTTATTTGGCATTGTCGATCTGCAAAGTAAATTCCCCGACCTCAGTCTACCAGTGATTGTGGCCCTGGCAATCTGGGTATTCATTGTCCTCCTAGAGCTAGTACTCGATGCCTGGTTCCTTTACAAAAACCTCCATGGACCGTGGAGTCACTTAATTAGCCACTGGTACTATCGATGTAAGTGAGCCTTGGCTGAGAAAGGTCAATGGATAGGTCTGTTTTGGCAAAAACTATGGAACCGAGAGCACAAACACAAGCTAAGAAGAAAAAACGGCTTGCCGCAGCTCGAAAAGAAGCCCGAAAACGCCCCTTTGAACAGCCGTTAGTCTTACTAGCCTGACGCTTCCTTATTCACCAGTATGATGAATTCAAAACCGATCTGATTGCTCTGGATCGGAAGACTCAAATCGGTGTACTGGAAGAGCAGAATTAAGAATGACCTGGGTAATTGTCCGATAGTTAGAGTAGTCGCTGCTAGGTCCCTTGACACTGTAACCTGCAAAAATTAGCGATACCTGCTTGCTCCCATTAATAATCGCATTAGGTGTGTACACCCTTTGTTGAAACCAGACTTGTGTGGGAATCACTGGAGGGGTAGAAGGAATAGCAGGACCTGATGGGTCAGTGACTTGAGTATTCTCAACAGAAGCAATGGGGTTGTTGAGGTCGTTAATTACCTTCCAGTGCTTGAGGTCGCTGGATTCAGCGTAACCAATATAGTGGAATGCATCTGAGTCGGCATCCAGACAGTTGCCACCAGAGAAGAACAATCCATAACGGTGATCGCTTAAGCGGATGAGGGTGCCACGGGAGGCAATATAGCGCGTGCCCGTAAGGGAAGTATCAGCTTGATTGTTGAGTCCGTGAACCGGTCCCATGTCGGTAAAATTTACACCATCTGCTGTTCTTGCCAAGCGTACTGTTACATAATCGGTGTTGGGTTGCTTACCTTTCTGGTATCCAATGGTAGGGCTAGAACACCATTGACTGGAGGGAAGGAGGTTTGTATCTCCGTTCAATTGTTTTTGAACGTAAAGCACGATTCGTGGATTCGAGCCGGGAACTTCAGCAAGGATTCCGTCAGGATTGAGTAGACCCGTAGTGCGCGTCCCCTTGTTAGGAACCGTATCTGGGGAAGTAGCTTCAACTCCATTGAGGGGCAGTGATCTCAAAGTATGTACAACTAATCCCAAATTATCAACACTGTTGTCTCCGGGATTTACAGAACGGTCTAGTGTATAAAGGCGCGATCTACCGTCAATCTTCAAGACAATTGAGTGTCCTTGCCCGTCGTCGGTGGCACCTGGGCTGCCAGTTGCATCGGAAAGAAGTACGTTGTCAGCTGGTGGGTTCGGATAGGGATCTGGTTTTGTCGTGGCTGGATAGGTTTGAGCATTAGTCGTACTGTCCTCCGAAGGACACAGTCCTGGGTTGAGCTCCAATACCTGATTTTGAAAAGTCCAAGTTAATCCTCCATCTTTGGAGTTGGCTGCTACAACTGCCTCGTTGCTGTCCTTGACTCGGTAGTCAAAGTAGCCTTGCAGGTTTTTTCCATTTCCTGTAACAAATGGATAGTAGTACGGCTGCATCAAATTAGTATCGGTATTGGACTGAGGCACCCCGTTCACGCAATAGCCTACTGAAGGCAGTGTTTTAGTTGTTGGTCCTTGTCCCAGAGTCCATGGACCCCCTGTAATTTTCGCTTCAACGGGGGCAGTAGCAGCAGTCCACGAGTTTTGTGAAACTGAGGAATAGCAAATAACATCAAATGCCGCTACGCTCAGTAGAACTGAAGAGGCTATGAAAAGCACTTTCTTCATAAGAGTTACATTAATTACCAAAATGGTTTCAAATATCTTTTAGAGATTATTAGGGATGAAGATTAACCTAGGGTTAAGATTAAATTTTTTAGATCAGAATGTTTATGTAAATTCACAATACTAGTGCAGGGAGTCAGAAGTCAGAAGTCAGGAGGAGCCAGCGCTGCCGGAGGGTTTCCCGACAGAGGCGACTGGCGTTCAGGAGAGAACAATATATACATAGACTAGGTTTTCACCTATTTGTTTGCTAAATTTTCTTGACTATTGCTCTTCTTTTTGACTGATCAAAAGCTGGGAAAGACTGAGTAGAAAACGTTGTTTTCACCTGCTTGTTGACTTTGAATTGGATTCACAGTGATCAGTTGTCCAGCAGTAGTCATGATCACACCTGCTGTCCCTTTTGCTACTGCAACACCAAAGATAGTACCACTGGAGCCTGTAGCAGTCCAACTTGTCCAGATTTTGCGGGTATGAAAATCTGGAGAAACAACGACCAGGAAACAGTCACCGCCAGAATAGGGTCCCAAGGTTTGACCGGAAATGCTCAATTTAGTGCGGTTGGGAATACTGGCTCCACTTTCACCACCAATGTAAACATTACCCTTCTCATCAGCAGTTATAGCTCTAGGTCGGATCGTGTTTCCTTGATCGTTAGGACCTCTAGCCAGAGCAAACTGTCCGACAACAACCGCACCTGTAGCAGGATTCAACTTGGCATAGTAAGTGATGTGATTTGATTTGGTGTTGAAGGGGGTATTGTAATTGTCAATATCTACATTAGGAGCTTTTTGAGATATATTTCTGGGGTTATAGTTGTAAATACTATTGCCTCCAGCACTTTCTCCGGCAAAGTACAGCATATTATCTTTGCCGATTGCGACTCGTAATCCCCTAGTGTCAGCACACGAAGAATTGGCTGCTTGAGCTTGAGTTTGAGTCCAGTCATAATCTTGCCACTTGAGCTTGCCTGTGTAACTGTATCCACGGATAAAAGCAACTTGCAGTTGATGACATTCTCCCCCATTCTTCTGGCTAAAGCCAGTTACAATTACTGTCTGGCTCCTACTATCAACCGCCACATCCTCGACAAAGTTACCTGCGCTTGTAAACTGACCGACTTGGTTTCCAGCGAGGTCAAAGATAGTGACTTTCTGATTGAACAAACCTGCAATTTCACCATTTTGACCAACGCCGACTCTCCGACCAGCGCTTGATGTTGCGCCTCCACCAGAGCCGAGATCTTTACTCCAGAGTACCTGTTTCGCGGCAGAATTTAGGAGAGCCAAGCCAAAATCACCTACGACAGCAATCTCACCAGTTTTGCGGTTAATGTCGAGTTCATCAACTACATCACCCAGTCTAGTAACGGATAGAATTTTCCTACCAGTTGGACTCATCCGGATAATGACTCCGTTACCTCCAGAACTATTGCTGCTTCCTGCTTTTAAATTAATTGGAGTCAGTCCAAAATTCTTACCAATGACTTTTCCTCCCAATACCACTGATCGATCAGGAGCAATCCCTATAGCTGTACCACTGTTCTCGCCTTTACCACCTAAGTAAGAAGCTGAACAGACAACTAAATTTGTAGCGGTTGTCCCGTTTGCAGAACAAGTAGCACTTTGTTCTCCAGCTTGCGTAACGCATGAGACTAAGGCTAAACCTGCCAATCCTGTTATAGCCCAGTAGGTGCGAAATTTGACCATTATTAAAAAATTTAAATATAAGTGATCGGACGAAGTAAATGAGCGCTCTTGCCGGTGTTCTAATTTGAACAAGATCAACGGACTACCACAGAACTCGACTTTACTGATATCCAGCAATGGCTAATTAGACCTGCTGTAGTATGCCAATACTGCTCGCTTAAGATAAATTATCAACCGTCAACCTATCTAGAGACGCGACATGTCGCGTCTCTACACCGATTTAATTCCCACCACAAATCCTTAACCGAGTAGTATTGTGTAGTGTGCGCTCGTTACTCTTGCCGCTACCCACCGTCTGATTACTAAATAACTGCTGCTGCATCACTCAATGACTTTTTAGAGTTAGCCTTGATTTTTGCTAGTAGATCGGGCTGCTCTTGTAAAAACTCTTCAACGGAGCAATTACCTTTATTTTGATTGCAGTCATGACAAGCTAAAGTTAAGTTGCTGAAACGATTAGAACCTCCTTTAGATTTTGGCTTAATATACGCTTGAAACTGGCTAATCTCATTGAGTCTTGACCGCATAGCGTAGTTTTCCCCCTTTGTAGAGGCTTAGTCTGGTGTAGCGGTAAGCTGAATTATTACAACTTACTCCGGATTACTCCGGTTGATGGCTACTCACTATTTGCAAAGTATTTCTGAAAATCACTATAATACAAAGATATACGTAATTAGTAGAGTATAATTATCTATTAACCCACATTATACTTTTTGCTCATACTTAGGATTGGGAGCAACTTATTTACTCTTAAATTGCTCTGACCAAGTTATATATGGTCCCCATCCCAGAAAGTTATTTCTCCCTTGGCAACCTTCGTCCCAACTTTGTGCTTCCACTGTCCAAATCAACTTAGCCTGGGTGATCAACAGCTTACGGGCGGATGCGTTATTTTCTAGTGGAAAAAAGGAATACTCGTAGCATTCCTCAGTACTGAGCCACAGTTCGTACTTAGTGGTCTTTCCCTCTGTGCTAAGTTTAAGCCGACATTCCGCTTGGAGGGAACGAATGTGAAAACTAACCTAACTCATAACTCCTCACTCCTAAAGCGTCTCCAAATAACTTAACAAATCCGCCATTTCTTGGATGCTTGGCTGGAATTTTGGCATCGGTGGGGTGTCACCACTAGTGACCTGGTGAATTAGACCGTATTGAGACTTGCGCTTGGAGACGGCTTGTAGACTAGGACCAACGCGCCCCGAAGCGGATATGCCATGACAACCAGCACAGTTGATTTGAAAGATGGCGTGTCCTTGGATTGGATCGCCTTTGAACGATAGAACGCTCTTAACATATGGATCGGAGTTTCTGAGAATGTGAACAGCAAAAATGTTTAAAAGGACTGCTAGCAGCATCGCCAGGGCCAACACAGCGATCCGCTGAATCAGAATTTCAGGTTTGGTAATCTGCTTATCCAAAAGATTTGCTGCTTAAGACAAAGTGTACAGAAAGTTTTCTTTTCATACACATAGCTTAAAAGTTCTTGATTGTGCCTGCAAGCAGAATTTATGGTTTTAAGAGGCCTAATTGCCGCATAAAAACACCTAAAGTGCGGGATTCATGCCACATTTGGTAAAATCAAAGACGGGAAGTAAATGTTAAATAATTGCACAAAGGAGATTTAACGTGGTTGAACCTTTACTTGACGGTCTTGTGCTGGGTCTAAGCTTTATCACTCTCGCTGGGCTTTTTTACAAAGCCTACCAGCAATTTAAGCGCGGCAATCAGCTAGGTCTGTAAATTGCCAACTTGTTAGTTGTTAGTTGTGAGTTGTTAGT
>CAZZXJ010000293.1:0-7839 GCA_964657905.1 uncultured Stigonema sp. | reverse complement strand
AATTTTCAGGGTTGAACGGTGTGGTTGCGCTGTTACTGTTAAGCTGGGAGGATCACTGGTATTTTTTGTACATCAGTTGGCGAAAGCTACCTCCGCGAAAATTTTGGATTTGATGGAGATTGTGCAATCACAAATCGCATCTTAAGTAAAAATTGCTGTGATTTTGCTCTATTCTTATTAAAGAAATTCTTGATAATAGGTAGCAATAAAATATGAGCTTTTCCAGCATGACTCTGGAGTATCGAGACAAACAAGACCAGTTTCAAAAGTATTTTCTCATCTATAGTCTGATTGCTTCGCTAGCACTACACGTTGGAGTACTCGCTTTCGGTCTAGGAAATTTATTAATCAGCTTCCCTAAAGTTGAAGATGAACCGATTGAGGTGACGATCATTGATGAGCCAACCCCGAAAATTACAAAGCCACCAGAAGAGAAAAAAAAACCGCCACAAAAGGTAGATTCTGGTGGTGGTGGTGGCGGCGGTAATGGTGTCGCAACTCAAACACCCGCAAGAAAGGAAACTCCATCAGTACCTATTGCAAAACAGCTGCCGATAAAAACTGCCCCTGTACCAGTGTTCAAACAGCCGCCGATAAAAACTGCCCCACTAGAAAAGTTAGTTGATAATTTTAAAACTCCACCACCAGAGCCGCCACAACCAGTGGCAACTGTGAAACCGCAAATCACACCCGAAGCTATTCCATCGCCAGACCCAGTTACTAAACCCAGCACTCCTTTGATCCCTACCCCTACTCCCGTCGCTTCTCCCACACAAAAGTTAGTTGATAACTTTAAGACTCCACCACCACAGTCGCCACAGGTTTCAAGTGGAACGGGTGTTAGTAATCGGCGTCAAAGAACTATGTTGGCTGACAGTCCTAGAAATGATGTAGGCAATGGTTCTGGTAATGGTGTCGGTAATGGCGTTGGTAGCAGTTCTGGTAATGGCACGGGCAATGGCGTTGGTAATGGTTCTGGTAATGGCACAGGTAACGGTAAGCTTGAGGGTGAGAGAATAGCTACAGCGCCAAAACTTCCAAAACCTCCTACACTAAAGCCAAAATCTACACGATTAAATCTTGCAAAAGATTGCGTGATTAAAAATTGTGGACTCAAATATCCCGAAAGGGCGCTGCGGCTTGGTATTGAAGGCAACCCAGAGGTGACTATTGATTATGATGAAAATGGCAATGTTACCAATGTGCAGTTGACCCGTCCAAGTGGTAAAGCTGAACTGGATGAAGGGTTTGTAGAACAAGTAAGAAATTTCAAATTAAAACCCACCCCAGGAGGAAGAAAAGGGGTGCGATTAGTAGGTAATTTTCTTAAAAGCAAGGATTCAGAATTAGCTCGCGAATACGAAGCACGTCAAAGAAAAAGAGAAGCACAAGCAAGAGAAGCAGAGATCAAACAGCGTGATACACTCACGAACACTCCTAATGAAAATCCTAATGGGAGTCAGCAGTCAACAGCAGGAGTTATTACAGATGTTCCAGGGCAAACTACAAGCAACCGTAGGCGCCGATCACTTACACCTTCCTCACAACAAACACCTGCTACCAACCCAGCCCAAGAAGTACCTAGCCAAAGAGTGCAATCTAATTCGGGCAATCAGTCTGTTCCATTTGATACACAAACTCCATCGGCGGAAAGCGGCAACAGAAGACCTAGGAAATTGGAAAATGTTTTACCTTCTCAACAGCCATCAGAACCTTCACCGGATAGTTCGCTCAAGTCAGGAAATCCGCCTTAGCACTCGACCAAACTAAAATAGGACTTACGCACACTCTACGAATTCTTGGCGATTCGAGAAATTACAGCAGTTTTGCGTAAGTCCTGTAAAAAACCATGTAATATCAAAGAAAACGGCGAGGAATCCCACTCCTTGTAGAGGTGGGAGGAATCGACGCGAGGCCGTTTCGGGCATAGGGCATAGGTAACGCACCCCATGCCCCATGCCCACGAAATCCCACTCCTTTTAGGGGTGGGATGAGTTTAAGTCCGATTGATTAGTTATAATACTCAGCCCTCACCCCCAAACCCTTTCCCAAGCATGTGTGTGAAGCGTGTCCGCGCCGGTTAGGTGAGGGCTTACAGCACCATTATTGGGTAGACCACAATAATGCGTAGGTAGGGGCGCGGAAACCGCGCCCTTACAATGTGGCACGGGTTCCAATACTGCTCGGATAAGCCTTTTTTACCTCCCCTGCTCCCCCTGCTTGTCCCAACAGATAAATTTTCTTAACCGAGCAGTATTGGCACGGGTTCAATTGCCTCTCACAAGAGCATTACAAGGCTCTGCCTTGTAACCAGAGATAATGCACAGTTGGTTATCTCTGTCAATGCGTAGGTTCTAGTTATGTTTTATTGTGCCTATCTACTTAACTCAAGATATTGCTAATGGCAGGGTAAGTCAGTGAATCCGATTGACCCACAGATGCCCAAAAGTTAAGTATTTCATCTCCGACAAGAGTCGGGTGGAAGAAGTGAAAAAAATGTCGTCCTTTTTGACATTCCCATAGGCGATCGCCCTCCATCAAATGCGGTCGCCATTCTTGCAGAGCATCTGGTTCTACAATAATGTCGTCAGTGCTACCACAAACCATTAAAGGCACAGGAACCGGACATGTCGGCACACTTAGCAGTTTAAACAGCGAGTGAGCTGAAAGCGAGCAATCTAAATCCCGCTCCAATAGTTTCTCTAGACGCTTGATAGTGACGTCATTCTGATAGCCAAATAGATTGTAAACCATCGCGGTGAGAATCTTTTGCCGACTTAAGAATGGGAGATGGGTATAGTAATGAGATCGCCAGTCAACAGCAGCATCAGCACCCACAGCTAACAAGGTTAAAGACTTAACTTTTTCTGGATATTGACGAGTATACAATAACCCTAGCAATCCTCCTATACTATGTCCAATTAGATGCACGGGTTGATGGCAGGATTGAAGATAGTCATGCAGTAGCAGTACTGCATTATCGAGCGAACTTGCTTCATCCTGGCTTTGGCTATATTCCCACACCCGGACTGTCATTTGATGCGACAAGTGACACAGCAGTGGCTGAGCAAAGCATCGCAAACTAGGGCTTGTATTCACCCAAAGAACATCTGGTCTAGACATTAATTTACCTTGTAAGTAATTGGAGTTGCGATCAGAGTAAAGAATGCTAATTGCTAATTGCAAAAGTAAGTAGGTGCGTGGAAATAAAGATAAATACATTACGACTCTAAAAAGTGCCTTACACCCTTACAAATGGGGAGCATCCACTTTTGGCGGATAGACTTTTTTAGATGAACCATATAGTAGGGTTTTTGAGGTACAAGAATTATGTTTCTTCCAAAAGTGGATGCTCCCTACAAATGACCAATGACCAATGACGATCCTCAAACTTTTGTGTTTAATTGCACAGCCATACTAATTATTAGCCATTAGCCATTAGCATTCTTTACACACCAAACTCTTTTTTAAGTTGAGTTACCCAGACTTTAATCCGGGTGTCAGTCAATTCAGACTGATTATCTTCATCAAGAGCTAAACCGACAAATTTATCGTTCTTCAATGCTTTTGATTCATTGAAGTCATAGCCATCTGTAGACCAATATCCCACTGTAGTACCACCGAGTTCAGTAATTTTCTCTTCTAAAATGCCCAATGCATCCTGAAAGTTATCGGCATAGCCAATAGAGTCACCTGTGCCGAAATATGCTACTTTTTTGCCGCTGAAATCAATATTATCTAGTTCCGCAAAATAGCCATCCCAGTCGCTTTGCAGTTCGCCAACATTCCATGTAGGACAACCAAGGATTAGATACTTATAGTCGGCAAAATCACTATCTTCTACATCTGCAATATTATGCAACGTCACTACATCTTCACCACCAAATTCTTTCTGAATTATCTCGGCTACGGACTCAGTTTTACCTGTTGTCGTTCCAAAAAATAGACCAATCTGGGACATGGTTTACTCCTATTTTACGTCAGATTCAGTATCTAGCCAGTGCAAGGTTTTAGAAGGAACTGCGGCTCGGATGCTACTCTTCACCGCAGAGAGGAGGTGTAAATCTTTCATCTCTTATCTTGCACCACCATGAATGTTAAGAAAATAAAAGCCTAAAAAGCTGGTGATCTCGTAGCTCTTATTGACAAGGTGCAAGATGTCAGTCTCGAAACTCAATTGTTGGCGATCGCCGCGAATACATCTAGACTATTCAACAGCAAATAGGCAAAGATTGCTCCACCAATACCACCAATCAAAAAACCCACAGTAAATTGACTCCATCCTTCGGTAGTCTTGAGAGTCTCAGGCACATTAGGAACTGTGTTCACAAATGCTGGTCGTGGTACAGTTTGCATCTGCTCTTTGTAAGAAACAGTACCGTAAATCGATAGGCAAATAGTCAGAATCACAATCAGACCAGATGCAGCTAATAAACCCACCAAGTTAGCCGCACTACTATCGCGCAGTGGACCTAATTTAGCAAAAGGACCAATCAACCAGTAACCGTGAGCCATGCCAATTTCCAGACCTCTCGATAGAGAAGACAGCCCAGGACGGTAAATCGGTAAATTCTTGATAAAATTCAGAGTGAAATCAGAAGAATTGATCGGGGTCGTAAGATTACCACTTTCAGGGTAGCCAACAGGCTGAACCATGTCACCCTTTTTGAAATCAAAACCAGCTTCTACTGCTCTAGCGCGGATAGCGTGCCAAATGTGACCGCTGAGGAACAACAAACCAAAGACAAAGTGGAAAACTGCCAGCCAGCCACGAGAAGATACATTGCCAGTAGAAACTTCTAGAGTTCCAAGTGGACCATAGAAAACTTCAGGATAGACAGTGTTGTTGACACTGATAAAGTAGGCAGCAAAGAAAGCCATATATGCCACAGCGCCAATACTGTAAGACAGATAAGCTTCACCTGAGTAAATCAGAATTTTCCGCGCCCAAGCAAAGGGTTTGGTCAAGATGTGAAAAATACCACCAGCAATCAAGATCGATCCTACCCAGATATGACCGCCGACAACATCTTCTAAGTTATTGACCGCCGCCATTCCTTCTGGCCCCCAAGCTCCAAACAAGTAGCCGTAGATTTTGATCGGATTGAGCGTTGGATGAGCGATCGCTCGCACATCTCCACCAACACTAGCCCAAGGGTCAAAAAGTCCACCCCAAAACATGGCTTTGGCAACTAAAAGCAATGCGCCAATGCCCAATAATGTCAGGTGAATTCCCAAAATTGTGGTCATCTTGTCTTTGTCTTTCCAGTCATAGCCAAAGAAGCCAGCAAAAGTGGGATTGTCTTGCAGTACCTCTGGTCCTAGTAAAGAATGGTAAATTCCCCCAGCACCCAGAACTGCTGAAGAGACTAGATGCATTACCCCAATGACCCAGTAAGGATAGGTGTCAATAATCTCGCCACCAGCACCCACGCCCAAGCCGAGAGTTGCTAAATGAGGCAACAAGATTAACCCTTGTTTGTACATTAGTAGGTCAGGATTGTAGCGAGACAATTCAAATAAGGTCATCCCGCCAGCCCACAACAAAATTAATGCCGCATGGGCAATATGAGCGCCCAGCAACTTGCCTGATAAGTTGACCAATCGAAAATTACCAGCCCACCAGCCAACATTGGGTATTCTTGCCATGTATGGGCTATCAGCAATTACTGCTGTCATTTGCTATTCTCCTTAAGAAATATTTGGATTATTGCAGTGAAAAAAATAGCAACCATTACCAAAAAAGAATTCAGGAGTCAGGAGCCAGAATTCAGTATGAATTCTATGCCACTGGTGGATGAATTGTGGTTTAAAGTCCCCAGATTTATCCGTGGAGACAAAGAAAAAAATTCTTTATTGAAACCTCTGACTCCCAACTCCTGACTCCTTTTCATGTAAAGTTGCAAAATACTACTATTAAGTTGGTTGCGGAATTACTGCATCTTCGCTGACTCGACCTTTACGGAAATCAAATCCACGCGCCCGGAGTGCGTGCCAGATATGACCTTGTAAGAAGAAGAAAGCGAACCAAAAGTGTGCATTAGCTAACCAAGTCCGAGAAGACACAAAATCAGGATCTAATGAGGAAAAATAAGGCAAGATATTCTGCTTCACCACCAGCGCAGGTCCATAAAATACTTCAGGATAAACCGTGGTGTTCACAGAAACGAAGAGAGTGGCGATAAAGCCCATCAAAGCTAAAGCGCCTAAACTGTAGGAAAGATAAGCTTCCCCAGACCAAACAAATAACGGGCGCGTCCAATCAAATGGTTTAGTTAGAATGTGGAAAAAGCCACCGAAAATCAACATTGCACCGATCCAAATGTGACCGCCTACCACGTCTTCTAGGTTGTCAACACTGGCAATCCAGCTTTTACCAATAGCACCAAATAGATAGCCAAAGATGACTCCAGGATCTAGTGTCGGATTGGTAATGATGCGCACATTCTCAACATTCGGGTCGTACAAGCCACCAAAATACATTGCTTTAGCGACAAGAAGAAATGCTCCCAATCCGAGTAAAACCAGGTGAATCCCAAGGATTGTCGTCATTTTTTTGGTATCTGCCCAATCGTAGCCGAAGAAACGAAAGCGCTCTAGAGTTTCTGGACCACGCAGTGCGTGAAAGACACCGCCAAAACCTAGAAAGGCTGAGGAAATTAGATGCAAGACTCCAATGACAAAGTAGGGGTAAGTATTCACCACAGCACCACCTGCGCTTACTCCCCAGCCAAGAGATGCTAGATGAGGTAGCAAAATTAAGCCTTGCTCATACATTGGCTTCGCTGGATCAAAGTGCCCTAGCTCAAATAGAGTCATAGCTCCTGCCCACAAGACAATTAAACCAGCATGAGCGACGTGTGCACCAAGCAATTTCCCGGATAAGTTGGTCAGCCTTGTATTACCCGCCCACCAGGGCGATTTGGCGAGGTCTTGCTCCACGGAGAGCGGACTTGTAGAAGTTATTCTCATTCTATTCCTTTTACTAGTTGATAATTCTATTCAACTAATCTGAGAAAAAGCTTAACACTAAAATCTCACTTAATAAAAGTCTTTTTCATTAAATAATTTGAAGAGGTGGCAAGTGACGACTTCGCTGGGGCTGGGAAACCCTCAGGTGAAATCTGGCTGACTAAACTATTTGTGGTTCTGTAGCAAAGCTTTCGCTGACGCTTTTGGGTCGTATTACAGTCGGCAGTTTTCATCTTAAAGTCAACACAGCTGATCGCTTCAAGCGAGCAAGCTTTCTTGGGGTGTACCGTACATTTTAGTCGGTAGTCATTGGTAAAATATTCACAACCAGCACAGGGAATTTGGTGTAGCGTTTTGACATAATTTGTCCCCTTATTCAATGTATGCAAAACACTGTAAATAAGTAGAAATAGAATTGCCCAACCACAAAAGGCGCAAAAAATTGTAGTCATCATTAGTTATCGCGATTAAGGATTCTAAAAAAGCGCCCACGCGTCCTATGCCCTATGCCCAAGTGGCCAAACGGCAGTCCTAGATTCGGAACACCCCTACAATTTGTGTGTAAGGTGCCGTTTTCTTTGAGAAGGTGCAAGATGTCACAAAAGACATGGAGTCCAAGGAGAGTTGGGCGAGGTCTTGCTTCACCGACAATGGACTTGTAGAAGTTATTGTCATTCGACTCCTAAAATTAGTTGAGAATTATATTCAACTAGTTCTGGAAATAGCTTACACTAGAAGCTCAAATAATGAAAGTTTTTTTCATTAAAAAATTTGAGGAGGTGGCAAGTGACCGCTTTGCCGGGGCTGGAGAATTTCTGATCATCTTACCAAAACCTGCGTTGGGGTGTGGGGTGTTAGTGAAAAAGA
>CAZZXJ010000292.1:0-7863 GCA_964657905.1 uncultured Stigonema sp. | reverse complement strand
AATTAGCAATTAGCAATTAACATGATAGAACTAGTCAGCGAATCTCGTTGCATAGAATGTAACATTTGCGTCAAAATTTGCCCAACAAACGTCTTCGACAAAGTACCAGACGCACCACCCACCATAGCCAGACAAAGCGACTGTCAAACCTGCTTCATGTGCGAATTGTACTGCCCAGTAGATGCTCTATACGTAGCACCCCAAGTCGAACCGCTAGCAGAGGTAGACGAAAAGTCTCTCAATCAAACCGGACTCTTAGGAAGTTATCGCAGAAACATCGGTTGGGGACACAAACAAGCTAGCGCAGCCCAAGAAGATTCAACATACCAACTACTCAAACACTTGAAATAAATTGCTAATGGCTAATGGCTAATTGTTAATTGTTCTTTGCCATTAACGATTAACAATTAACAGCCCTAAGATTAGCCCTTTCAAGGTGATTCATAAAATCTTAGTTATGGCGGTCCTCCCTCTACTTTTCTCTCTGTGTTCTCTGTGCCTCTGCGGTTAAAAAGTAATTTATTTAACCGCAGAGGCGCAGCGGAAAGTCTGATCGCCGGAAGCCGGCGATCAGAACTTTCCAAGAGAGAGAACACAGAGAGCCGAGAAATTTTTGTCCAAAAATTTTAGACAGCAGGAAAGGGCTAGTCCTAAGCCCTTACGAATACGCAATGTTAACACGGCAGATCAGAACAATAATCCCCTCTCTTGTCTCCTTTCTTCTCCTGTGGTCGCCCCTGCGCAAACGCGTACTTTGCACGGCAGTTGCTTCAACGCGCTTAACACAGCGGAGTACTGCCTCATCTTAGCGGTTCATTTAAAATGACGAATTTCAAAAACGAGAAACCTCTACTCCAACTTCCCACCCTAGCCGCATTCTTCCTAGTCTTTAGCACAAGTTGCACTTCCAGTCAAACCTTCTCGCAAGCAGTATCAAATCCCAATCAAGTAGAAGTAAACACCTCCACCCTGCGCTTGGGTATTATTAGTGTCAAAAGTACCAAAATCCCTACAGGACCAATTGGTTGGGCAATGCATCAAGGTAAACTTTTGCCAGAACTGCAAAAACTGGGAATCAAACAAGTGCAAACGTTCTCGTTTCCCAATGGTCCCAACTTAAATGAAGCCTTAGTAACAGGTCAACTTGACGTAGGCATTTATGGGGATACACCCGCTATAATAGCCAGATCAAACGGCATTCCTACCCGCTTAATCAGTCAAGAACAGGTAGGAACCAACGCCTGGTTATTGGCAAAGAAAAACGGACCGCGTTCTATAGCCGAACTCAAAGGACAAAAGGTAGCGACATCAAAAGGATCGTATATGCACCGCTACGTGATCGGATTATTGCAAAAGTCGGGTGTTGCAGATAAAGTTACCGTAGTTCACCTACTGCCTAATGAAGCCCAAGCAGCATTAGAACGGGGTAATGTCGCCGCTATTGCAGCATCGACGGGTACGGGTCCAATATTACAGTCTAGAGGTTTTCCTGTCCTTGACGAAGCTATCAAACATCCAGATTTACCAGGAACAAGTGTAACTGTCATTACAGAAGCTTTCCTCGTAAAACATCCCGACTTACCGCAAAAGTGGAATCAGCTTAAACAAGCCGCTGTTAAAGATATCAAAGCAAAGCCTGAGGCGTATTACAAGTTTCACGCCGAAGTGTCGGGATATCCTGTTAATGTAGTGAAAGCGTCTTTCCCTATAAAACAGTTTCCAGAAGAACCAATTCCTGCAAAAGGATTACAACTGTTGCAAGGAACTAAGCAGTTTTTAGTGGATCAAAAATTAGCTAAATCTGATTTTCAATTAACAGATTGGATTGTGGCTCAAAAACAACAGTGATGGCGTTATACCAATTCGTAATTCGTAATTCTTCAGAGGGAACAGGGAACAGTGAAACCCACACTTAAAAGTGTGGGATTGAAAAAAGACGCCCTTCGGGTTCGCCAGTCCCCTACGGAGGGAAACCCTCCTACAGGGCTGGACTCACCGTTTTTCTCGCGCTGTGCGTCTCGAAAAACATCTTTTTTTTAAGTGGGCTTTAAACCCACCTATGTAGTTTTTTCTTTCCTGTTCCCTGTTCCCCGTTCCCTTTTATTCGTAATTCGTAATTAAGAAACTCAGGTTTAGTCTGGGTTTTCGGGTCTGAGTCTGTTGCCAGATTTTAGAGAATTAGTATTAGCCCTTTATGAAACTAATTTTACCTGTAGAACTTGCCGCTAAAGTCGAGCCGCTTTTACCCCCAGATACTACATTTGTAAGTGTAGATAGTGAGGGTAATTTTGATGGTGATGCTAGTGACGCTGAAGTATATTTCAACGGGTTCAAATTAAAAAACACAACCCTCCATAAAGTACTAGCAGCTTCCCCTAAGATTCGTTGGCAGCATACACCAAGTTCTGGCGTCAATCATATCCTTACACCCATTTTCTTAGAACATGATATACTTCTTACTAACGGGTCGGGAGTTCATGCCATTCCTATAGCGGAATTTGTAATAAATTTCCTGCTTTATCACGCTAAAAATGTCCAGAAATTGCACTCTTTACAGGCTGACCACCATTGGCTCAAGTGGTTAGAGCTACAAGAGTTATACAATAAAAATTTACTAATTCTTGGCACAGGAAATATTGGTCAAGAAATTGCCATTCGTGCCAAAGCCTTTGGTATGAATGTTTTTGGCAGTCGCCGCCACCCGGAACCATTACCAAATTTTGACTTAATAGTGGGTGCGGATGAATGGTGATCGCTCCTCCCTGAGGCAGACTATGTAGTCATTGCCATACCTCTAACATCAGAAACGAGAGGCTTAATTGATACAGAGGCAGTGAGGTTAATGCGCAAAAGTGCTTACCTGATTAATATTGCTAGCGGTGCGATCGTTGATGAAAATGCCTTACTAACGGCTTTACGTGAGGAGTGGATTGCTGGTGCTGGATTAGACACTTTTGCTCTTGAAGCACTACCGCAGGAAAGTCCTTTTTGGTCTTTACCTAACGTGTTTATAACTCCTCACTGTTCAGCACTGACACCACAACTTTACGATCGCATCGTAGCATTATTTATCGACAATTTAACACGCTATCGTAACGGTAAACCCCTACGTAATATCGTGGATAAAAACGCTGGCTACTAAAATTAGGATCGTTAATTGTTAATTGCAAATAACCATCAACAATTAACAATCTCACAGTTAACAACTTAATTCAAGATGTCCGATCTACGCCACGATCCCTATGCCGCATGGCACTACCGTAATTATCGTTTATTTGCCATTGCCCGTAATCTTTTAATGTTGGGTTCCCAGATGCAAAGTGTCGCTATTGGATGGGAACTCTACGAACGCACAAGTTCAGCCATGATCTTAGGTGGAGTGGGTTTGGTACAGGTTATTCCCGTATTTTTATTGACGTTACCTGCGGGTCATGTCGCTGATAGATGGAACCGCCAGGGTACCGTCATCCTAACAGACATGATGCTTGCATTGTGTTCCTTTGGTTTAGCAGTACTATCTTACACCCACGGCTCTATTTTCCTCATCTATACCTGTCTGTTTTTAGGCGGTGTTGCCAAAGCTTTTAACAACCCAGCCAGCGATGCTTTACTACCCCAACTCATCCCCTTAGAAGTATTCAGCAATGCAGCCACTTGGAATAGTAGCGCTTCCCAACTAGCAGCGGTACTTGGTCCAGCTATGGGTGGGGGGATCATCGCGCTACAAAAAAGTGCCACTTGGATTTATGTCATTGACGCAGCACTGATCGTTATCTGTCTGAGATTAATTGCAGCAATACCATACAACAAAACTGTACGTTTGTCAACTCAAACACCCTCTTTAAAAACCTTGGTTGCGGGGATGAATTTTGTTTGGCACAACAAAGTAATTTTTGCTGCGATCGCTCTCGATATGTTTGCGGTGTTGTTGGGTGGTGCTACGGCATTGTTACCCATCTTTGCTAAAGACATTTTGCAAGTCGGTCCTACTGGGTTAGGATGGTTACGCGCAGCACCAGCAATCGGTGCATTGCTAATGGCTGTGACCTTGGCACATCTGCCACCGATGAAAAGAGCAGGGATTGCGCTCTTTTGGTCAGTCATTGGGTTTGGTGCAGTGACGATTATCTTTGGCTTATCGCGTTCCTTCGGGCTGTCCCTACTTATGTTGGCATTGAGTGGAGCTTTTGACAATATTAGCGTCGTCATCCGTCATACATTAGTGCAACTGCGTACCCCAGATGAACTACGCGGTCGTGTTTCTGCTGTAAATAGCGTATTTATTGGGACATCAAATGAGTTAGGCAGTTTTGAATCTGGTTTAGCTGCAGCATTATTTGGACCTACTTGGGCTGTAGTAGGCGGCGGAATTGGCACAATTATAGTTGTGTTACTTATTACCTTGCTGCTACCGGAACTACGCCGACTAGGACCGTTGTATTCTGTGGAAAAGAGTTCTGTTTCCAAGGTATTGTAGTTTCCATCCCAACTCACTAAGCCATCTATCTCCGGTTTGTCTATCGGAATTAGTATATTTTTGAGTTAAAATTAAAAACAAGACCCCCGACTGCGTAAGAGTTATTGGGAATCTGGGTTAAGGAATTCTCAATCTTTTTCTTATGGCTACTCTACTAATTGACGACGGCATCATCGAAAGCGATTTAGGCGATATCGCTCGTCAACTCGCCCCCTTAGATATTTACCTCAAACACTACGATCCAGGAACATCAATACTCTTCCCAAACCTGCTAGATCAAGACGTTTTGACTGACGTTTCTATTGCCTCTGCTACAGAAATCAATTCTGTCCAAGAGGAACCACTAACTAAATCTTGGGCGTGAGCCAATTGGTTTCGCAAGTGTTCGGCTTCTTTAAGGAAGCGTTCTCCAAAGCGTTTGGATTTGAGTCCAAGTTGCTTAACAAGTTCTGGTTGATGTAAAACCAACTCTCGCTTATCGCAGAATTGTAGGTAATCTAGCAGATCCCTTGCTTCGTTTCTTTGCTGGCTCTCTCGCCATAGTCAGTAAATCGCAAAGTTTTTTTTTCAAAAGAGCGATCGCGCTCATTTTTGTAATCAAAGATACATTTTCTGCTTAACAACACCAGCAAGTTCGCATATATTATTTTTACTTATAGTTAAGCATTTTTTGTCCTAATGGGACTTAGACAAAAATTAACCAGAAAAAGACCTCAAATGTATATACAGAAAAACTTTGACATGGATTTGACTAATTTCAAGATATATGGTGTATGGCATTTTTGAGTATTTGGTGTATTTTCCTTGTTCTGTATGGGTTTGAGGCTTGTTTCTACGCCAAAAATGTTTAAGTCTCGTTAACCGACAACAGCCCGAGGAGACAGTGTCCAAGGAGATGGCCGCGTTTGGGCCATTTTTTCCCACCCAACCCAACCCTGTAGTCAGGCGTCCGGCGATCGCGCAGCGTCCGCCAGTCGGCGTATGAGCCGCGCCAGCATTTCGATATCCTCCGGGCTCCAGTCGGCGAGCATTGAGGACATGATCCGATCTCGGGCTTGGTCGATTGCATCGGTCATCTCCCGGCCCTTGCCCGTGACGATCGCCTCGCGCACGCGCCGATCAGCTTGCGCCGCCCGCCGCTCCACGAGGCCCAGGCTTTCCAGCTTCGCCACTTGGCGGCTGACCGTCGTGTAGTCGCTCGCGGCCGACACGATCGGCCAGATCGACCACGCCAATCGGTCCGAAGCGCCCGATGCCAACCAATAGCGGGAACAGCGCGCGATCAAGCGAAATCCCCGCCTCTTCGATCATCATGGCATCGCGCTGCGGCTGGTTCATGACGCCGAGGATATCGACCACGGCCCCGTGTATCACCCGCAAATCGGTCTTGATATGTGTACTATGCACGCTTTTTCTTGACACCATCCAGTTCTGGCTGATATGTGTATTATACACACATTATGGAGTTTGTGATGATGGAAAAAACCACCACAGAGATTTTGATTTGCGGGGCCGGCGCGGCCTTATCATATCCCCCTGCTCGTGCCGCAATTCCTGACCGAGCGCGTGATGCGCGACCGCCTGGCTGAACTATACACAACAGCAGTGACCATTTTTTGAATTAAAAATTAAAAATTAAAAATTTAGAAATAATTTTTAATTTCTCAGTTGAGTACAGGTTCCCCTGTTTTTAAACATGGAAAACAAAAAAGTGAAGCATCTATTTCTACTTGCGGCAGACCGCCACGCTTCGCTCGCAGCGCTACGTCATTTATTCGTGGAGTCTTTACATTAGCATTTTTAATTTTGAATTATTTTGACAGGAGGTGTATTCGATTCAGATGGAAACTGCTATAACACCCAAAAACAGCAGCATTTTAGACTATGATTAGGAAGACTTATTATGACTGCAACCTTGACTCGTCCTGCTTGGACACCTGAGTTGGAAATTGAAATTATCGACAAACTCATAGCCCAGTATGCTCCTCAGTTTCCCACAACTCGCTTGCACACACCCCGGCCACCTATCAAGCAAGAAGAATTAGAAAATTTTTGCCGCTTTCGCATAGGTGGTGCAGCTCACGACTTGTATATAGTGCAAGTTTGTGGTAAAGTTATAGACGAAATTCCCGATCCAGAACTGCAACTATTTTTGAGCCGCCAAATTGGCGATGATGGAGCACACGCTCAACATACCCGTCAACGGATATGGGGATTAACAGGACACGATCCCATTGCCCAGATACAGCAGAATGTGCAAAAGCACTGGGATTTCATGGAAGACTTACCTCATCGTAACTGGTTAGGGTTCATGGCGTTTGAGTTGCACTACGAGCTGCATATTGTTGCTCAGTTGGTTTTGAATAGCCGCACAACAAAAATCAACGACCCAGAAACAGGGAAATTTGGTGTTGAGAAAATTATCCCTGATGAAGCATATCACCGTTTGGGGGTCTTAGCTTGGTGGCAACGCAAGTATGAGCAAGCATCTCCCACACAGAAAGAGGAAATAGCAGCACAACTCCTTGAACTACACGAAGAAGGACAGCGGCGACGCAATGCTTACCTTCACGAGTATTGGGAAATTATCCACCGCGCCACAGGTGCTCTAATCGAGGGATTACCAGCGATTTACGACGCATGGCGGCGAGAGGTGCTGGCATACTTTTTGGATATCCCCGTTTCCCAACTCCCTAAGTTGGTAAGTGTTAGTGAGTAAACAGATTTAGAAAACGTTCTCCTCTTTTCTCCCCCCTTTTTTTAGAAGGGGGCTTTTTTAAAATTCCAGGAGACTTTTATGACTGCAACCTTAACTTGCGCTCTTGTTAACAACTAATGTCAATCAGTATTAAGACAATACTGTATTTAAATTATTTTGTCCTCTCAATTTTCATGAGTGGCTTAAGTGTTGTTATTCTCCAACTAGTAGTTAATTATGGTTTTGATAAGGAAGTAACTGGAAATTTTATTTTTAAGTATTCATGCTGGAGCAATTGCTATTAGTCGTTTCTTTTCTGGCTATTTACAGGAGCATAATGACTTGATTTTATTCAGCTTCTTAACCTATGTGCATCCTTTATTTTGACGCTAACTGTTTTGACTTTAACAGCCTTTCCCATCGAGAATATTCAGGTAATACAGTGCCAATAGGTGAAACAGCTAGGAGCATCTGTAAGCGAGTGGGACTATTCATAAAAGTTAAAATTAATCGGACTCTGAACTGGAAGCATGTATCTTTTAGCGGTTAACTTCCTTAACATCAATCAGTTGGAGAAAATTGCTTAACCTTAAATCCATATTGCCCTGTTCCTGTCAATGCTTAAGTTTTATATTGTCTGGTCTGTAAAGTCTGTTGTCTGGTCAAGTGTCTGGTCTGTAAAGTCTGT